>RFJX01000258.1 GCA_003694425.1 Gammaproteobacteria bacterium | reverse complement strand
TCCGGCAGGCCGCCGGTCGCGTTGCCCGGCAGGGGCACCTTCACATCGACGACGGTGCCGGTGGAGAAGTCGATGTCGAAATAGCGCGCGCGCACGTCCCAGGAGGGGAAGCGGAACCAGGCCTCGCCATCACCGTTGAGATCGGTGACCCGCACGTCGAGGATGGCGCGGTGGTAGATGGTCCCGCCGAGCGCCGCCAGGCCGATGGGATCGGTCCGCATCCTGATGCTGCTGTCAAAACGCAGCGGGCTGGTGTGCTGGCTGTCGAGCTGCAACTGGAAAGAGAGCCAGGGATCGGGGTTGCCATTGGCGTCCCAGACGAGGCTGAGCGCATCAAGCGGAGCACCGAGACCGATTGCGATGACATCGAAAGTGGTGACGAGACCGTCAAGGACCTTCACGCCTGAAGTGTCGGCGGCATTGTCGGTGATCGTTGCGTGTCCCGAAGGCGCCCCGCTGCTCGTGGTCCCATCACTGTTCGCTTCAGTGGCGCTGACGGTGACCTCCAGGTCCGGCGCGGCATGCAGCGCCGGCACGGCCAGCCACAGGCAGGCCGCCAGCAGCAGCGCCCTGGCGGGGCTGTTCATCCCGCTCCCCCGCGGCTCCCGGCCTCACGCCTGCCCAGACCGGACAGCGCCAGCAGCGCCAACCCGAGCAGACCGGCGGCAGGCGGCAGCGGGACCGGGGTCACGTCGAAGCTGAGTGCCGGTGCCAGCGTGCCTCCGTCCCGCTCCCGCGAGGCGAAGACCAGATCGGTCTGGTTGAGCGTCGTCTGGGAGATCAGGACGAGACCGTGATTGGAGGCCGGGTCGTCGATCCAGCCCTGAACCACGGAGGCGGGCAGATCGAAGACCACCGGTTCCGGCGGCGAGCCGGAGAAGGTGACGGACAGGTTCAGGAGTTCCGGCCCGGTGTGGGCCGCCTCGTCGAAACCGGTGCCGCCGAAACCGGCGAAGCTCGTGGTCGCCTCGTCCCAGCCGACGAGGGATTCGCGCAGGGAGACCGTCTGCGTGATGCCGGGCGTCCCGTTGAAGGCCGTGACCAGTTGCAGCGTCAGCTGGGCGAAGGCCCCGTTGACCGTGGCCCCCGCCAGGCCGGTCAGGTCGAACCGCACGAGCGGGATCTCCCGATTGCCACCCGAACCCCGGGCAAGCCACAGGCTCGTATCGGAACCGTGGATACTGCCGGTTCCACCCAGACCCGGATTCTCGGTGATGTAGGTATCGGCCGTGGCCGTCAGGTGTACCACTGCGGCCCGCACGGGCTGGTAGGGGAGCAGGAAAGGCAGTACCAGTGCCAGGAGCAACGGCGAGGGGGGGCGTCCGGTGGTGTGACCGGGCCGATCGCAGGGCCTCCGGTCTGCATGCCGTACGGGGAGGAAACCGGTGATGCGGGTCAACTTGTTCATGACAGGGCCTCCTTCATCCGGGTCGCTGGACGGCCCCCTCCCCAAGGCCACGTTTCGCCTGCAGGCAGCTTCGATGATAAATCCGTGGTGGTAACAGATAGGCTACGGATTCGCCTGACGGGGAACCGTCATTCATGCCGGCGCGCTCCCTGCGGGACCAGGGGCCTAGCGCACCGCCTCGATGCTCCAGAGCGACTCGCCGGGCGGGGGGAAGTGGCGGGCGTGGACGATCTCCATCCTCACCTGGCCGTCCAGCCGGCGGGGGATCCCGAAACGCACCACCCCCTGCGGGGTGTCCCATTCCAGGATCCGGACCAGGCGCCCGGCATTGACGTCGGCCACGAAGGTGGCGCCGAACCCGCCCTGATGGTAGTTGCGGGTGGGGTTGCCGTGGCGCCGGATCAGCTCCTGGCGGACCCGCTCGAAGGTCTGCTCCACGCTGTCGCGGTTGCCGACGTCGTCGAAGTCGATAATCACGGCCGAGCGCTCCAGCTCCCCCGCCTGGTAGCGCAGCACCAGCCGCTGGCGCTGGGCCAGCTCGCGGAAGACCGGATATTCGTAGACCAGGTAGCCGGCCTGGGGCGTGCCCTCGCCGAGGCCGGCGCCTTCGAGCAGTTGCCGGATGGCCCGCGGATCGGCCCCGGGCGGCAGGCCGAAGGGATCCAGGGTGGTGGGCACGGGCGCCGCCGCACCGGGTGAGGGGATGGTTGAAGGCGCCCGGGCGAGGACCTGCGCGGGACGGTCGAAGCTGTAGCGCCAGAAGACCGAGACGCGGTAGGCCCCGGTGTGCTCGCCGGGGTCCGGATCGCGGCCGAAGAGGCTGGCCTCAAGGCCCAGCTCGTGCTGGCGCAGGCGATAGCGGTAGTCGAGGTTGAGGGTGTGGGTGTCGATGTCCGGACCGCTGACGGCCAGCAGGCGGTGCTGCACCAGGCTGCCGTAGTCCAGGCGCAGGGAATGGGGCCCGCGGTTGAGGGCCAGGGCCAGGGTCGGGTTGATGTCGGTGCTGTAGCTGGTGCCCTCGCGCAGGGTGCGCAGGAGGATGCCGGGGGTGATGAGGCCGGAGAAGCCGAACAGGGAGATGGCGTGGTCGGCGTTGAGGCTGAGCTGGTGGGTCAGCACATTGGCGTTGGCGGCGGACTGGTCCTCGAAGTCCTGGTAGAAGAAGCCGGCCCGGCCGGTCCAGCCATGCGGCAGGGGGCTGTTGAGGCCCAGGTTCACGGTGCGGGTCAGGTCGTTGGTGGCGCCGGTTTCGTCGTTGCGGTTCTGGAGGTAGGCATCCAGGGTGCCGGTCAGGCCGGGAAAACGGCTGGCCAGCAACGGCCCCGTGAGGTTGACTCCATAGGTGCGGGTGCGCAGCTTGTTGGCGGTCTCGTAGTTGTCGTCGAAGACCTGCACCCGGCCGCGCAGGCGCAGGCCGGTGGCGAAGCGCCAGCCGCCGTGCAGCTCGTACGACTTGCGGTCCGGGGTGACGATGGCCCCCCGCGGGCGGAAGTCCTGGCCGTAGCGCTCGTAGCGGAGCCGGTAATCCAGCGGCAGGACCGTGTCGAAGCCGCGCAGCTCGGCGAAGTAGCCGTTCTCGCTCCTGTCCTGGCCCGATGCGGCGCCGGAGACGCCGTTGTGGTCGCCGGCGAAGTGGGCGATCTCCGCCTCCAGGGTGAGTCGCTGCCGGGCCAGGGTGGCGGACTTCTCCCCGGCCAGGCTGAACACCGCCTGGCTGCGGTCGAGGGTCCCCGCCCCCGGCGAGCCGTCGCGGAAGTTGTGGACGAAGTTGAGGCTGTAGCTGCCCAGATTCGGATCGGCCACCAGCCAGGAGATCCCGTTGCTGTAGTCCTCCTCCAGCGTCAGGCTGCGCCAGTCGGCCTCGTCCGCCCCGCTGGTAAGGACGATGGAGTGGCGCCGCCCGCCGGCGTCGGTCACCGGCTGCAGCTCGATCTGCACCCCCTTCAGCGAGCGCTGCAGGGTGAGGTAGCTGTAGTAGGCGAAGTAGTCGCCCAGCTCCAGGCGCCAGGGGATGAGTGAGTCGCCCTTCTCGCGGGTGAAATTGACCCGCTCCGGGGTGAGCCCGTTGTGGGTCGAGCGGTACTCGTCGTCCAGGTTCCAGACCCCGGAGAACTCCCCGCGCATCAGGTCGTAGGGGGAGTTGCGCCGGTCGAAGTAGAGGTTGAACTCCTCGAAGCCCATCACCCCCTCGAAGGGGTAGGGCCCCGCGCTGCCCAGACCCGTGGCGTCGTACCAGGAGGCCCGCGCGGTGTTGCTGCCGGAGAGGTGCCAGCCGGGCAGGAAATCCTGCTCCGCCAGCGGGGACTGGAGCGGCAGGAGCAGGAAGAGGGGGAGCAGGCGCGTCCTCATGGGGTGGGGCCCGCCGGTGAGGTGATCTTCAGGATGAACTCGTTGACCCCCTGCCGGCGCACGAAGCCGCTGGCCGGGCTGTTGAATTCGAGCTGGGTGCGCGCAGTGGCCGAGACGATGCTCACCTGCTTGCCGTCCAGTTCATACTGCTGCAGCGTCTGCACTCCCTGCAGCGAGAGCAGGCGGAGGGTTGCGTCGCGGGGGGCCAGGCCGTCCACGGCATCGAGCAGCCGGGTGCGGTCGAAGAATTCCGGCGACAGGGTCTGCGCCATCTGGCCGGTGTTCCACTTCGCCAGCACCCCCCGCAGGAGGGTTTCGACCCGGTTGCGTGGGACCGCGCGGACCGTGGCCACGGGGACCGCGCCTTCCGGAAGCGTTGCCGCCTGCCGGGGCGTCGCAATGGGTGCGAGCTGGCGGAATTGTCGGGCCTGGAGATTGCCCGCCAGGACCATGGCGGTGATCGCCAGGACGAAGTGCAGGGCCGTTCGGTGCCAGCGGTTCATGTCGCGCTCCTAGGGCCAGGGACAGGAGGAGAGGGGGATGGTGAGGGTGCCGGAGACCTCGCCGAAGCCGCAACCGCCGGGGTCGGGATCGAAGACGATACTGCCGCCGCAGGTGGCTGCCAGCCCGGTAGCGCTGTGATAGTGGTCGGCCGGGCAGACGTCCGGTCCGTACACCGTCAACTGGCTGACCGGGATGTAGTCGCTTGCATACTTGACGACGCTGATGGTGGCGCCGCCGCTGCTGCCGCCACCGCCGTCGTCATTGTCGTTGTCGGGGTCCTCTGCCACGGGGTCCTTGCGGTCATAGGGGTTGTTCCCGCTGATGTGCTTGACATCGATGATCTCCACTCCGGTCCCGCCGCCGACGCTGATCCCGCCGTCCCCCTCCAGCAATCCGCCACCGGAAACACGGCACTGGAAGCATTCGGCGCCGCCACTGGTGGTATAGCCGAACTCGCACTTGCCACCGCGGCCGGGACAGGTCTTGCTGCAGTCCACGTAGCTGGTGAAGGGCAGGTCGCAGGCCTCGCCCTGGCAGCGCTTGGCGATGCAGTCGTCCAGCTGTTTGCGCAGCTGCGGAATCTTCTTGTTGATCTCGTCGACCTCCCTGTTGATCTGTTCAATCCTGTCCCTGAGGGCCCGTTCCGCTTCCGCGAGGGCCTTCAGCTCGGCCCGGGCAGCCTCCAATTTCTGTTTGATCTGCTCCTTGCTCTCCACCGGACGGGTTCGCTCCTCGATGACCCTGCCGTCACGATCGCGCACGGTGATCCGGACCGTGCCGTCGCCCTGATCGAAGGAGGAGATGGTGACGCCGGTCTTCGGGTCATAACTCTTGCCACCGGTTCCACCGCTGGCGGAGAGCCGGGATTCCAGCCGCCTGACCTTCTTCCTGGCGCGATCCTGGGCTTCGCTGTTCTTGCTGAGCTCGTCCCAGGTCTTCCTGCGTTCCTCCTGTAGCTGTTTCCAGCGGTCAAAGAGCCTGTCCAGGGCGTCCTTGATCGGCTGGCAGGGCGGACAGGGGTTCTTCCAGCCCCACTGCGGGGGCGGGTTCTTCTTGCAGAAGTAGCAGGCGTTGCCGTCCTTCAGCCTGTAGGAAGTGGGCAGGCACTGCCCCCGCTCGCAGTTCGCTTCGCAACGGCTCTTGAAGCGGGTGTGCGGGGCCCAGCACTCCTCCGGCGGCTGCGGTTTGGACCAGCACAGGAAACAGCGCTTGCCGCCGGTGGTCTGGTAACTGAACTTGCATTCCCCGTCGCTGCAGGCGGCGTTGCAGGCCCCCTCCTCCATTGCCGGCGCGTCACACCTGTCCGGCGGCGGCGGCGGGGGCGGTTTGGGCTTGCAGACGTAGCAGGTCTTGCCCCGGCGTGTGCGGTAACTGACCGTGCACTGCTTGTCCTCGCTGCAGTTGTTCCTGCAGACATCCCGCTCCATTGCCGGGTAATCACACAGATCGGGTTCGACGATCGATCCGCCGCAACACTGCCCCGAGACACGCTCCCGCATCCTCGAGAGATCCAGTCTGAAACCGGGTTTGCCACCCTTGACCCGAACATACTTCACCGGGATGGTGGCCATGAAGACGCCTCTTCTGGCTTCGGTCCGGGTGGTGCACTCGCACTCCCGGAAGGAGATATGGACGGTGAGCTGGCCGCCCCTGGCGCGCGGCCTGGGACGCTTGTTCCAGATCGCGGTCACCTGCGCGTCCTGGCACAGCTTGGCCTCGCCGTTCCAGCGTTCGCTCTTGCCGTGATAGGCCTTGCCGACGCCCGAGATGTGGTCCCAGGCCTTGCCGTAGAACTCGCTGACCTTCCCCTTGACGGGATTGTTGTCATCGATGGCGCCGGTGACCGGTTTGAGTCCCTTGCCGAGTTCTCCCAGGAGATCCTCGGCCGCATTGCCGGCACCCAGCAGGTCGTCCACACCTTCATCGGCGATGCGGTCAACGACCGCGTTGTAGAAACACCGGGCGAAGCTGTTCTGGCTGCCCTCGGCATCGAGATAGCATTTGTAGACGCTGTAGGTGTCGAGTCCACCCTTGAGCAGCAACTCGGCAATCTTCCCTTCGGGGAACAGCATCTTCAGGGTGAAGATGGCGCCTTTCTCAAGCGGTTTTACCACCACCTCATCAAACAACGCCGCTCTTGCGGCTTGGTCGTAGGCATGGGCGGCCTTCTTGATGATGTCGGCGCGGCAGTCCCGCTCCGAGATTTCCTCACCGAGACTGAGTTCCAGATGGCTCTTCAGTTCGCCGAGCAGGGAGAGCATTTCAGGGGACGGTGCGCCTGCGGATGCCGGCATGTACGCCACGGAGATGATGAGCGACAGTACCGCCAGGACGACCTTGCGAAGATCGGACCGGGTCCGTCCCCGGTGGTTCGAGAGACGAAATCCGATGATTCCGGTCCCGGTCTGAATCACGCGCAACGCATCCTGACTGTAGCTGACGGGGGAGAAAATGGCAGGGCGCCTCTGGACAAGTCTGGTGCGATGAAGTCGTCAGGAAGGACTCGCCGGTTCCAGACGCAAGTCGCACGGAACAGCCGGCCACAAGGTGAATCGCGCCTGCGTGAGAGAAGGTGCCCTGGGGCATTGCGAAGGCCTGCAATGCGGAAAGGGCGGATTCTGACGACGGGATCGCGTGCCATGGCTTGGTCAGATGTTCCCCAGGTGTCCGGGATCACCATCGCTGGTGACGCGGGTACCGTCTTGATGCAGCTCTCCCCGGTCCCGTTCGATCTGCCCGCTGTTGGCACGGGCAACGGCATTCCTCCGCTGAATCGCCGCTTCGTCACGACCACCCTCCCCTTGTCTGGGGCGTAGGGTCCGCCCCGGTTCCGGCGCCGGCCGGATTCCGCCCTCATCATGTCTGACCTCCGGCCGAACCGGAACGACCTCGCCGCGGGGCCCGGTCGGCCCGGCCATCAACATTACTGGCACGTGAGCCAGCAGCAGAAAGGACCGATCAGTAGCCGACCCACCACGCAACGGCCTTCAGCCTAACCTGTAGCAGGTAACAGATAGGCTACGGATTCGCGGTATGGATGCGGTTGCGCAGCTCGTTCAGCTCCGGGGTGACGGGCAGTCCGTGGGCGGTGAGCAGCCGCTCGCAGCGCATCAGCGCCTCCAGCGCCTCGCCGTGCCGGCGCTGCTCCAGGAGGCAGTGGATGAGCCGTTCGTGGAAGTGTTCGTCGAGCGGGGCGCTGTCGATGCCACGCCGGTAGAGGGCGGCCGCATCCCGCCAGAGCCCCTGCGCCTCGAGGGTCTGTCCGTGGCGGCGCAGGCCGAGGCTGAAGCGCTGGGCCAGGCGCTCGCGCATGACGATGGCCCAGGGGGCCTCGGTGTCGGGCAGGAACGGTCCGCGGTACTCCGCCAGGGTGGCCGCCAGCATCCCGGAGGAGCCTTCCGGTTCGGACCCGTTCGCCGGGCAGGCCCGCTCGAAGGCCCAGACATCCAGCCAGACGAAGGAGGGATTGAGGGCGAGGTTGCCGTCGTTGGCCACCACCGCCTGCTCCAGTTCCAGCAGGCGCCGCAGACGCCCCAGGGTCACCGACAGGGTCTTGGCCGCGACCTCGGGTTCGGAGTCGGGCCAGAGCAGCTCGATCACGCGCTCCCGGGGCACGTCCCTTCCCCCCAGCGCGATCAGCACCCGCAGCAGGGTCAGCGGCATGTGCGGCGGTTTGCGGCCGAGTGATGGCGGCCCGCCCCGGATCGACAGTTCGAACCGGCCCAGCGTATGGATCCGGACCGGCCAGGGCCAGGAGGAGGATTCCCCGAGCCCATCCGGGGCCGGGAGGAGCCGGCGCCAGACCAGCGAGCGGACATACTCCGGCTCGATCCCGCGCCGGAGGGCCTCCCCACACAGCCTGGCCACCAGCCGCGGCTGCCAGCACCAGCAGCCGAGGTAGTCCCGGCCGCGGCCGATCGCCAGGGCCTCGCGCAGCGCCGGCTCGAGTTCCCCCTCCCCATCGAGCGCCAGCCGCGCCCGGGCGATGGCGTGCATGAAGCGCAGCATCGGATTGTCCAGCCGGATGGCCAGCTCACCGGCGGCCCGCAGCTGTTCCCGAGCCGCTTCCCCATTCCCCTCCTCGTGGCAGACCAGCGCCATCTGATAGCAGGCCACGAACTGCGGCACCGTGGCCCCCAGGGCCTGCGCCTCGCGCAACCCGTGTTCGGCATGGCCCAGGGCGCGGGCCCCCTCCTCGCGATCCAGCAGGAGCCAGACCTGCAACATGTGATAGAGCGCGGTATCGAAGCGGCGGCCGTGGTCGAGGCCTTCGGCCATCTCGCGCAGCCAGCCCTCCGCCCGGACATCGTCCCCGGCGGAGAGGGCCGCGGCGGCGGCGAAGCCGCGCAGGTGGCTGTTCCAGGCCGGGATACCGGCGGCGTCGGCGATCGACAATCCGGTCCTGGCGCTCGCGATGCAGTCCGCCGGCCGGCCGTCCAGGAACTCGTGGACGGCGCGTCCGACATGGAGGAACACCGCGGTCAGCGAGGGCGCCCCGCCCCCCCTCTCCACCAGCGCGGAGAGCCGCTCGATGAGCGGCAGGGCCTGGCGGGTCTCGCCGGCCCAGAGGTGATGCACCAGCAGGGCGTGGGCGGCCGGGGCATGGACGGCAGACCGGTCCGGCCGCTCGAGCAGCGCCTCCACCAGTTCCCGCCATCCGGCGAGGTCGGAATGGTCGGGGCGGCGGAAGGTCAGCGCCAGCAGCAGCCCCGGCAGGGCCCCCGGGCCGGTGATCGCCGGGTCGGGGGATGCGACCGGCCCGAGCCGATCGAACCAGTCATCCAGCGGCAACAGCGACCGCCCGTGGTGCAGGATGGCCTCGATTGCCGCCAGGACGATGGCCTGACGGAGGGGGGATGCGCCCTCGGCGCAGACCACGGCGTGGGCCCGCTCCAAATGGTCGAGGGCCTCGTCGGGACGGCCGCAGGCGGTCAGGCAGACGCCCAGCCAGTACCCCGCCCCGGGTCCGGGCAGCTCCCGCGCCCGGACCCTGAGCCGCTCCAGC
>RFJX01000028.1 GCA_003694425.1 Gammaproteobacteria bacterium | reverse complement strand
TCCAGCCAAGCCGGGGTAGCAGCAGGGAGGAGCGGGCCTGTGAGATGAGAAGTTCCCAATCGGATCCATCGAGCTGATGCAGGGGGCGACGACCGGAGAGCACATCGAGGAGAAGGACGCTGTTCATCGGCTTGACGCGGCCAATTGATGTTCCAGCCATTCAAGGGCCTGGTCGAGATCCCGGTATCGGAGATCGAAGCATTCGCATTCACCGACAAGACGGGTAAGCCGATTGAAACCCTCTTCGCGCAGGATATGGAAGTTGAAGCAGTGCTCGTGCAACCTGATCAGGGCGTCTGCCCTGCCGATCTGGTCCATCTCCAGCGGTAACGGCAGGGTTGCTTCATATCTGGGGAATACCAGCAGTGCGGGAGAGGGGGCGCTGTCGGCCCTGGTAATGCTCTCGTCATCTGCGCAGAGGTGGACGATGCTCCCCTTGCGGGTGTCATGGACCACACGCCCGATGTGAGCATCCGGCCAGCGGCCACGAATCAATTCGATGGACTGGTTCTTGAGTGAGACGGGGCGCGGGGCCGGCTGGATCAGTCCGTCACTCCGCAAGAGGATGTGTTCGTCACTCAGCAGGCGCCAGCCTGTCAGCATGAGCGCGGCCGCCAGGGTACTCTTGCCCGCACCGGGCACACCAGGCATGAGCAGTGCCTTGCCCTCCTTCTCTACAACTGCCCCATGAACGATCAGATATTCATGAAGATGATTGGTGATGCACCAGTTCAATGCCCATTCAAAGACGGGGAAGGCCTGACCGAGGGGATGAGGAGAGAAGGGTCGCATGCCATCGAAGTCGAAGATCACCTGTCTTCCAACCAGGCGGCGCACTCCCTGACTGGCGCGCAGATGGACATGGAAATCGGCGAACGGATGATCCGATACCTGATAGGGCGCATAGAGTATTTGGATCCCCTCCAGCACCGTATCGATGCTGCTGGTGATCCTGGCCGTGACCGGGGGGATGACAAGCTGCAGGCCTTCACGGGAAAGCCTTGCCCGCAACTCTCTGCGGGTAAGGGAAGCAACAGTCTGGGTCACGGTGCTTCGTAGCGAAGGATCCCGGCGTTCAACAATCGCTCCAGGGCTGCTTCCAGCTGCCCGGACGGCTCACCGGGAATCAATCGTGTGGTCAGTTCGGCGAGGGTTATTGGTTCGGAACGGATCACTTCCAGTGCCGAGGAGATCGGCGGATTCATGGCGATGAGGGATGCGGATGGGACGTGGTAGGCGACAGCCTCTTCACCCCACCACGAGATATCGATCTTGCCCGACAGGTGCAGGCTCTTGTCCTTGTTCATCCAGCCAGTACTACCATCCCGGATCAGGTCCCAGAGGGCAATAATCGTAGGTATTGTCGAGGAAGTGCCCAAGGTCGAAATCGGCAGGAAGATTGCCGGCCCCGGATTTGTAGTCGCAGTACAGATCGATGACCTGCTGGGGGCTCAGGGTGTCCTGCGGGTATAGGCCCAGGCTTGCATTGAAATAGGCGGCAACGGCGTGAAATTCATCTGAACCCGACATGGTCCACAGTACTTCCATCAGTGTAGTGTAGTCATCGAGGGGACCGCATCCGAAGATGGAGGCAAATGTGGTGCCGGGCGTTCCGATCAGTTCCTCCAACTTCGGCTTGTTGAGGGAAGACAGATATGCCTTCCTTTCCCCACCTGTGTAATTCGGATCAGTCCTGTAATCATACATGGGGTCCTGGTGATGACCCTCCATCCGGATCCCCTTGAGGAGACCATCCGGCCATATGTGCTTTGGCTGCTTGTAATACCCGGGCGAGCAACCCTGGCAGAGCCCGTCATCGACAGGGTGAGAAGGATTCGCGGACATGAAGCCGGAAGGGGAACATTGATGGGGTGCCCCCAGCACTGGACGGCTTGCCAGAACGCTCAGGACCGGGGCGCTGGCAGTGCCCTTGAGTAGCCGGCGGCGGGTACTGGATGTGCTGGTATTGCGGTGCTTGTTTTCCACGGTTCAGTTTCCTTTCCGGGTGCCGATGACCTGGGAGTGCCTTCCATAGATGATAGCAGTTTTGATGCCATCCTATACCCGATGTGCCCGATAGTACGCCCTGCCGGCCATGACCCACGGGAGATCCGGTGTGCTGAAGTGGAAGAGGGGACCCGGAGGGGGGGCGAAGCGTCGCCTCCGGGCGACAGATGAGCGGCTCGTGAGGGATTTTTTGCAGCGCGCAATCCGCTACATTGTGAAGTCGATCACGGTATAGTGACAGGGCCATCGAACAGGAGCTCCGGTGGTTCACGTACCGGAAAGTCCTTGTATTGAAAATTCCTTTCGCTACGCCTTGTTATATGAGATATATCATTTAAACTAACAAGATGGCTGGCAAACTGGATCCGTTCTTGCAACGTGGCTGCGTCCGGGCCGGCCGGGATCGGTTCCGATTAGAAAAGGGTGGAAGAAGATGAAAGTACCGAACATTGTGCTGTTTTCGGTGGCGGTAGCGTGCCTGATCAGCGGCTGCTCGCTGTTCCAGGGGGAGGTGATGCCGGCCAGCGCCGGGCAGACCGGGGACTACACCTACCACATCGGCCCCGGTGACAGCCTGGAGATCTTCGTCTGGCGCAACGAGGAACTCTCGGCCACCGTGCCGGTGCGGCCGGACGGGCGCATCTCGGCCCCGCTGGTGGGGGAGATCATGGCGGCCGGCAAGACCACCGAGGAGCTGGCGCAGGAGATCACGAAGGTCCTGTCCGAGTACATCCGCGACCCGCTGGTGACCGTCTCGGTCACCGGCTTCCAGGGCGAGTACTCCGAGACGGTGCGCATCGTCGGCGAGGCGGCCAAGCCGCAGACCATCCCCTACCGCAAGGGCATGACCGCCCTGGACGTGGTCATCGCCGCCGGCGGGCTGACCGAGTTCGCCGACGGCAACAAGGCCACCATCGTCCGCGGCAGCGGCGAGGAGCAGATCCAGCGGCGGGTGCGGCTGGATGACCTGATCCGGGACGGCGACATCAGCGCCAACGTGGAGATGGCCCCCGGCGACATCCTCATCATTCCGGAGGCCTGGTTCTGAGCACGCATTCCGCCGCCCTGAACTCCGGCAACGGCGTCAACGGCCTGGGGACAGGCCCGCAGCAGGGGCTGGGCGAGCAGATCGCCCTGCTCGTCTCCCAGCTGCGGATGGTCTGGACCTACCGCTGGCTGGTGCTGGTGGTGGCCGCGCTCATCGCCTTCCCCGGCTGGTTCGCGGTGCTGGTGCTGCCCAACGAGTACCAGGTCCAGACCAAGGTCTACATCGACACCCGCTCCATGCTCAAGCCGCTGCTGCGCGGGCTCACCGTCGACAGCCGCATGCTGCAGAACACCGCCCTGCTGATGCGCCAGGCCCTGCTGACCCGGCCCAACCTGGAGGAGGTGGCGCGGCGCACCGATCTCGACCACCGGGCGAAGACCCCGGAGCAGCTCGACGCCCTGCTGGCCGGGCTGGCCAAGCGGATCAAGGTCGAGGGCAAGCGGCGGGAGAACATCTACACCATCACCTTCACCGACAAGGACCCCCAGCTGGCCAAGAGGGTGGTCGAGGAACTGCTCAACACCTTCATGGAGAAGGCCCTCGGCGACACCCGCAAGGACACCGCCACCACCACGAAATTCCTCGACGAGCAGATCGCCCTCTACGAGAAGAAACTGGAGCAGGCGGAGGCCGCCCTCAAGGAGTTCAAGCTGAAGAACGTCGGGATGCTGCCGGGCACCAACCAGGACTACTACAGCCGCATGCAGCAGGCCGAGGAGGAGCTGGAGCAGGCGAAGCTGGAGCTGCGCGAGGCCGAGCAGCGCCGGGACGAACTCCAGCGCCAGCTCGTCGGCGAGGAGCCGGTGTTCGGGATCATGCCCGAGCCGCTGCTGCAGCAGCAGGCCGAGCTCAGTTCCCCCGAACTGAACCAGATCAACGCCCGCCTGGCCAGCCTCCATGAGCAGCTCGACGCCCTGCTGCTCAAGTACACCGAGAAGCATCCGGACGTGCAGGCCACCCGCGCCACCATCGCCACCCTGGAGCAGCAGAAGCAGGCCGAGGAGGAGCGCCTGAAGAAGCTGCTGGCGGCCCAGCCGAAACCCGAGAGCCCGCAGTACAACCTCAACCAGAACCCGGTCTATCAGGACCTGAAGCTGGCCCACGGCCGGGCCGTGGCCGAGGTGGCGGCGATGAAGACCCGGGTCCGGGAGTACCAGCGCCGGGTCAGTGAGCTGCGGCGGCTGGTCGACACCGTGCCGGCGGTGGAGGCCGAGCTCAAGCGCCTGAACCGTGACTACGGAGTGATCAAGAAGCAGTACCAGGAGCTGGTCCACCGCCGCGAGACCGCGCGTCTGACCACCGAGGCGGAGAAGACCGAGGACATCAAGCTGGACGTGCTGGAGCCGCCGCGCGTGCCCCTGACGCCCATCGGTCCCAACCGCCTGCTGCTCAGCTCCATGGTCTTCGCCGGGGCGCTGGGCGCCGGCATCGCCCTGGCGTGGCTGATGGGGCAGCTCAAGCGCCCGCTCTTCACCCCGGCGGAACTCAAGGAGATGACGGGGCTGCCGGTGATGGGGGCGGTGGGCAGGGTCCGCAGCCTCGAGCACCGCCATCGCCGGCGCACCGAACTGCTCTTCTTCTCCCTGGGCCTGCTGTTGCTGCTGGGCTGCTACGGCGCCCTGGCGGGCGCCCAGCTCGCCGGCATCGACCTGCACCGGCTGGCCCAGGAACTCTACTGGAGCATGCTGTGAGCACCATCGAACGGGCAATCCGCAGACTGCAGGGCGAGCCGGCCGGGGAGGAGGAGGCCCGGACCGGGGAGGAGAGCCCGGCCTCCGGCCAGGATGCCGGAGCACCGGGGCCC
The DNA here is from genome assembly GCA_003694425.1 of Gammaproteobacteria bacterium. Lineage (GTDB taxonomy): Bacteria > Pseudomonadota > Gammaproteobacteria > J113 > J113 > J113. The sequence continues at coordinate 80 of RFJX01000028.1, read as the reverse complement.
CCGCCGGCGGACTCCGGGCCACATGTCAACGAGACCGGCGACCCCGCCGCGGTCCCCTGCCCACCCGGCATCGCCAGCCT
>RFJX01000257.1 GCA_003694425.1 Gammaproteobacteria bacterium | reverse complement strand
TGCAGGACCGCGGCAGCAAACTGCTGGCGATGAAACAGCTGTTGATGGAACAACAGCTGCAAAAAGAACTCTTACCGGAGGGGAGACCGGTCATCAAGGGCTGGCTGTCATCTCCGTTTGGCAAGCGAATCGATCCTCTTACGGGCAGGCGCGATTTCCACCCCGGGGTCGATTTTGCCGGCCACAAGGGCAGTGAGGTGCTCGCGGTGGCCTCCGGAGTGGTCAGCTACGCCGGCAGGCGCAGCGGCTACGGTAACATCGTTGAGATCGTCCACGGCGACGGCCTGGTCACCCGCTATGCCCACAACCAGAAGAATCTGGTCGAGGCCGGTCAGCGGGTGAAGAAGGGCCAGGTCATCGCCCTGATGGGCAATACCGGAAGGAGTACCGGTCCACACGTGCATTTCGAGGTACTGAAAGACGGCAAGCTGCTCAATCCGCGGAACATCGTGAAGGGATTGCGCTAAGGAGACATACCACCCTCCGCCACCCGAGCCGTTCCGGGGCACGACACGCTCCATTTTTTCTTTGTGAGTATTTTCCAGACATGAGTGCAAAACCGACTCTGATGACCGGCATGCTGAACAGGCTGTTCGGCAGCCGCAACCAGCGGGTCCTGCGCAGGCTGGGCAGGGAGGTCGAACGTATCAACGCCCTCGAGCCCGAGCTAGAGCAGCTCGATGATGAAGCCCTGCGGGCCAAGACCGACGAATTCCGCAAGCGCCTCGAGGAGGGCGAGACCGTCGACGACCTGCTGCCCGAGGCCTTCGCCGTCGTGCGCGAGGCCGGCAAGCGGGTCCTGGACATGCGCCATTTCGATGTCCAGCTGATCGGCGGCATGGTGCTGCACCAGGGGCGGATCGCCGAGATGCGCACCGGTGAGGGCAAGACCCTGGTAGCCACCCTGGCGGTCTATCTCAACGCCCTCCCCGGCAAGGGCGTGCATGTGGTCACGGTCAACGACTACCTGGCCCGCCGGGACGCCCAGTGGATGGGGCCGCTGTACTCCTTCCTCGGCCTCAGCGTCGGGGTGATCAACTCCTCCGGCGGGCGAGGGCCGGACACCTCCTCCTATCGCTTCGAGCCCGATTACCCGGAGGGTGAGCACAGCTTCCGCCACCTGCGCCCGGTGACCCGCCGCGAGGCCTATGCCTGCGACATCACCTACGGCACCAACAACGAGTTCGGTTTCGACTATCTGCGCGACAACATGGCCTTCTCCAGGGAGGAGCAGGTCCAGCGCGGGCTCCATTACGCCATCGTCGACGAGGTGGACTCGATCCTGATCGACGAGGCCCGCACCCCGCTGATCATCTCGGGCCCGACCGACGACCGGACCGACCTCTACGTAAAGGTCGACAAGCTGATCCCGCAGCTCGAGCCGCAACAGGAGGAGGAGGGTCCCGGTGACTACACCGTGGACGAGAAGGCCAAGCAGGCCTACCTCACCGAAGAGGGACACCAGAAGATCGAGCGCCTCCTGGTGGAGGCGGGGCTGCTGGGTCCGGACGAGAGTCTCTATGACGCGGCCAACATCGGCCTGATGCATCATGTGAATGCGGCCCTGCGGGCCCATACCCTGTTCCAGCGGGATGTCGACTACATCGTCAAGGATGGTGAGGTGGTGATCGTCGATGAGTTCACCGGCCGCACCATGCCGGGTCGGCGCTGGTCCGACGGTCTCCACCAGGCCATCGAGGCCAAGGAGGGGGTCCCGATCCAGAACGAGAACCAGACCCTCGCCTCGATCACCTTCCAGAACTATTTCCGGCTCTACGAAAAGCTGGCCGGGATGACCGGCACCGCCGATACCGAGGCCTACGAGTTCCAGCAGATCTACGGCCTGGAGGTGATCGTCATCCCCACCCACCGGCCGATGATCCGCAAGGACCATCCCGATCTGGTCTACCTCAACCAGAAAGGCAAGTTCAAGGCCATCATCGAGGACATCCGTGACTGCGTGCAGCGCCAGCAGCCGGTCCTGGTAGGCACCACCTCGATCGAGGTATCGGAGTTCCTCTCCGGTCTGCTGAAGAAGGCGGGTGTCCCGCACAAGGTGCTGAACGCCAAGTTCCACGAGCAGGAGGCGCAGATCGTGGCCCAGGCCGGCCGTCCCGGCGCGGTCACCATCGCCACCAACATGGCGGGACGCGGTACCGACATCGTCCTCGGCGGCAATCTCGAGGCCGAACTCGATGCCCTCGGACCGGATGCCACCGAGGAGCAGAAGGAGGAGGTGAAGCAGGACTGGCACCGGCGCCACGAGCAGGTCAAGGAGGCCGGCGGGCTGCACATCATCGGCACCGAGCGGCACGAGTCGAGGCGCATCGACAATCAGCTTCGCGGCCGATCCGGGCGTCAGGGTGATCCCGGTTCTTCCCGCTTCTACCTCTCGCTGGAAGACAACCTGATGCGGATCTTCGCCTCCGATCGGGTCGCCGGGCTGATGCAGAAGCTCGGGATGGAGGAGGACGAGGCGATAGAGTCGGCCATGGTCTCGCGCACCATCGAGAACGCCCAGCGCAAGGTGGAGGCGCGCAACTTCGACATCCGCAAGCAGCTCCTGGAGTACGACAACGTCGCCAACGACCAGCGCAAGGTCATCTACCAGATGCGCAACCAGCTGCTGGAGGCGGAGGACGTGTCCGAGAACATCGATTCGATCCGCCACGACGTGATCAACGATGTCATCGACCGCTTCATTCCGCCCCAGAGCATCGACGAGATGTGGGACATCCCCGGGCTGACCGAGACCCTGGAGTCCGAATTCGGCCTGAAACTCCCCGTTTCCCGCTGGCTCGAGGAGGAGGGCGATCTGGACGAGGAGGGACTGCGGCAGCGGATCGAGCAGGCGATGGTGGAAGAGTACCGGGCCAAGGAGGAGCAGGTCGGGCCGGAATTCATGCGCCGGTTCGAGAAGCAGGTGATGCTGCAGGTGCTCGACAACCACTGGAAGGAACATCTGGCGGCAATGGACCACCTGCGCCAGGGCATCCACCTGCGCGGCTATGCGCAGAAGGACCCCAAGCAGGAGTACAAGCGCGAGGCCTTCGAGATGTTCACCGCGATGCTCGACGCCATCCGCAGGGACGTCGTGGAGATCCTCTCCCGGGTCCAGGTCCGGGGCGAGGAGGACGTCGAGGCGGTGGAACAGCAGCGCCGGCGCAGCGCCCCGATGGAGTACACCCACGACGAACTCCCCGGCTCCGGGGCCGAGGGCGAGATGCCCCCCACCGGAGAACTGGAACAGCACACTCCCTTCGTGCGCCAGGAACGCAAGATCGGCCGCAACGAGCCCTGCCCCTGCGGCTCCGGCAAGAAGTACAAGCAGTGCCATGGCAGGCTGAGCTGAAAAGCGCACCACGGAGGCACGGAGGTCACGGAGGGATGATGGCTGTCGGCAATCGGCCTTCGGCCGGCCGTGCAGGGCGTTTCTGGAAGGCCGCTGGTGTTGCGTGACCGCTACTGTCGGGCTGGAGGAGGAAGAACAGGAAATCTCCGTGTCCTCCGAGTCTCCGTGGTGAGAATCCAAGAATGAAAAAATGGTGCGAAATCGCAGGGATCCGGCTGGCGGCAGGGGCTGCCGGGATCCGCAAGCCGGGGCGGGATGACCTGGTCCTGATGGAGCTGGCCGAAGGGAGCGCCACGGCCGCGGTCTTCACCCGCAACGCCTTCTGCGCCGCCCCGGTGAGGGTGGCCCGGGAACACCTTGCAACCGCAGAGCCCCGCTGGCTCCTGATCAACTCCGGCAACGCCAATGCCGGAATGGGGGAGCAGGGACTGCGCGACGCCAGGGCCTGCTGCGAGGCGCTTGCCCGTCTCGCCGGGGACCGGGAATCCTCAGTGCTGCCCTTTTCCACCGGCGTGATCGGCGAACGGCTGCCGGCCGGGCGGATCACCGCATCCCTGCCCACCCTGCTGGAACAGCTCGCCCCCGACTGCTGGCCGGAGGCGGCCAGGGCCATCATGACCACCGATACCCGGCCGAAGATGGCCTGCAGGACTTTCCGGCTCGGTGAGAGTGAGTGCAGACTCACCGGGATCGCAAAGGGCGCCGGCATGATCTGCCCTGACATGGCCACCATGCTGGCCTTCATCGCCACCGACGCGAGGGTCCCGCGCCCGCTGTTACAGGCCCTGCTGGAGGAGGCGGTGGAGGTGAGCTTCAACCGGATCACCGTCGACGGCGACACCTCGACCAACGATGCCTGTGTGCTGGTCGCCAGCGGCCGGGGAGGGGTGGAGATCGGCTCCGGGGCGGGACCGGCAGCGACGGCATTCCGCGAGGCCCTGGGGTCCCTCTGCCGGGAGCTGGCCCAGGCGATCGTGCGCGACGGCGAGGGGGCGACCAAGTTCATCGAGCTGCGGATCAGGGGGGGCAGGAGCGAGGCGGAGTGCCTCGCGGTGGGCCGTACCGTGGCCAACTCCCCGCTGGTCAAGACCGCCTTCTTCGCCTCCGATCCCAACTGGGGCCGGATCCTGGCGGCCGTGGGACGTGCCGGCATCGCCGACCTGGAGGTCGGGAAGGTCGACATCCATCTCGGCGAGGTCCGCATCGTGCGTCAGGGCGGCCGCGACCCCGGCTACCGCGAGGAGCTCGGCGCCGCGGTCATGGCGGGAGACGAGATCACCGTGACCATCGACCTCGGACGCGGCGATGCCGCGACCACGGTCTGGACCTGTGACCTCTCCTATGACTATGTGCGGATCAACGCCGAATACCGTACCTGAACGGTTTGCGCTACCCTGTCAGGCGGGCAGGCCCGAACGAGGCGAACCGGGCCTGCCGCGCATGACATGCCCCCGTCCTGGATGGCCGCATGTACCTTTACCGCACGCGGGCTGGCAGGCCACCTGCCGGTCGGCACAACCGGAAGGAGAGACGAGATGACGAAGGTGAAGATGGAGACCGAGCTGCCGGTGGAGCCGGAAAACGTATGGGAGACGGTCGGGCGTTTCAACGCCCTCCAGGAGTGGCACCCGGCGGTGGAGAGCAGCGAGATGGAGGAGGGTGGCAAGGTGCGGCGACTCAGGCTGGCCGGCGGCGGCGAGATCGTCGAGCGCCTGGAGCAGCTGGACGAGGAGGGGCACGCCTATCGCTATTCAATCGTCAGCAGCCCCCTTCCCGTCGGACGCTACACCGCCACCATCCGCGTACGCCCCGCACCGGACGGCAAGGGATCGGTGGTCGAATGGTCCAGCGATTTCGAGCCGCAGGGTCCGGAACAGGAGGCGCTGGAGACGATCAGGGGGATCTACCAGGCCGGCTTCGACAACCTGCGCAAGCTCTTCGGAGGCTGAACGCGGAGTGACAGCGGTCCGGGTGGTCGCCGGGGTCCTGCGCGACCGTCAGGGCCGGGTGCTGCTCACACAGCGGCCGCCGCAGGGGCACCTGGGCGGGCTGTGGGAATTCCCCGGGGGCAAGCTCGAGCCCGGGGAGAGCCGTTCCGCCGCCCTGGCGCGGGAGCTGGGTGAAGAGCTCGGGCTGGAAGCGGTCGAGAGCGTGCCGCTGTTGCGCCTCGAGCACCGCTATCCCGAGAAGCTCGTGGATATCGAGTTCCGTGAGGTGCTGGACTGGCGGGGAGAGCCCCGGGGCAGGGAGGGGCAACCCTTGCGCTGGGCCGACGCGCGGGAGCTTTGCGCACTGCCACTGCCGGATGCGGACCGCCCCCTGCTCCGGACCCTCTCCCTTCCCCCGCTGCTGCTGGTCACCCCCGAACCGGGGCCGGAGCCCGGGGACTTCCTGCTCAGGCTGCGCCGCGTGCTGGACGAGGGCGTGGGGATGGTCCAGCTTCGGGCCCGGGGCCTGTCCCGGGACCTCTACCTGGGGCTTGCCGGTGAGGTGTCGCGGCTCTGCCGGCAGTACGGGGCGAGGCTGCTGCTGAACGGACCCCCTGAGCTGCTCGGGCAGGTGGATGCCGACGGGATCCATCTCCCCTCTGGCTGGCTGACCCGCTTCCCCCACCGGCCCGTGTCCCGGGAGAAACTGCTCAGTGTCGCCTGCCACGGTCCGGAGGAACTCGCCCTGGGCGCAAGGCTGGAGGCGGATCTCGCGCTGCTCTCCCCGGTCCTTCCCACCCCGAGCCATCCCGATGCACCCGCGCTGGGCTGGGAAGGCTTCAGGCGGCTGAGGGAGGTGGCGCGGATGCCGGTCTATGCCCTGGGTGGGCTGAGGCCCGCGGATCTCGCCCGGGCCCGGCGCCACGGGGCCCAGGGTCTGGCGATGATCAGGGGTTTGTGGCCGGACAGGTCAGGCCCTCCGGCAGGCCCGTAAGGCGGACCGGAGCGGCAATTCAGCCCTCCTCCCCGTGCTTCCCCGGTCGGTCCTCCGCCTCCCCGGCCGGCTCCCCCGGGATGACGTGCCTCTCACCCAGCCAGGCACCCAGGTCGATGAGCTTGCAGCGCTCGCTGCAGAAGGGACGCCAAGGATTCTCCCCCTCCGGGAGTGGACGGGAACAGACCGGACAGCGAGGATGGCGCCGTTTCACATGCTGCATCGAAGGAGCTGGAAGGTGACGTCGTCGCCGGTCTGCTGTGGCCTCTGGCGCTGCGGTCCGGACATCTCGAGAAAACGCACGGTGAAGCGGTGTTTGCCCCCGCTGATTTCGGGGAAGACCGGGCTCTCTGCCGGCAGGACCACCCGGATGAGCTGGCAGGGACGCGTCTGATCGACCGTCTCCTGGTAGAACCCCTCGCTGGCGGTGACCTGGACCGGGTTGGCGCTGCGCCGGAGATTGTCCAGGGTGAGGGTGACCCCGTCCCGGAGCAGCATCAGGTCACGGCTCCATAGCTCCAGGTCCAGTCTCCGCGCCTCGGCCGGGCGCATCAGCCACTGATGAAAGGCGGGCAGATCGAAGGAGCAGGTGCCGCCCGGGATCGCCGCGCGTTGCCTCACCGAGGTGATCAGCTCATCGGCGCGCAGGGTGGCTCCCGGGCTGTAGCCGCCATCCCTGAGCCCGCTCAGGGTCCCTTCCAGGGCCCGGAGGTTCATGTCCAGCAGTTCGCTGTCGACTACCGGATTGTCCCGCAACTCCCCGAGCACGCCCAGCTGACGTTCCAGTTCCTTGCCCAGTTCGCTCTTGATGTCGGTGCGGGAGAGGAGATCGACGATGTCCAGCAGGGCCGTGACCGCCGCTCTGCTGTCCCAGTGGGATTCGCCCCTCGCGCGGTGGTCGGCGAGCGTGAACAGGAATTCGAGCCGAAGCAGGGTGCGGATCCTTTCGTTCAGTGGCTGTTCGTAACAGATGGTGCCGTTCATTGTGCGCTGCGGTGCGGAATGGACGAAGGTTAGCGTGTTGCCGCGGGTGGCACAAGGCGCGCGGGCCGGGCGGTGCTGTCCGGTGCCGTCCATGGCGGGATCGAAGTCGCCCCGAGGGAGGGGGACCGGCCGGGGTGGACAGGAGGCGCGTGCATCGGGCGCGTTCTCATCGCGCTCCGGCCAGGGTCAGATATCTGCGGTGGAGCCGTTCCACCTCGCGGCGCAGGGCTTCGAGGTCACCCTGGTTCTCGATGACGTCATCGGCCAGAGACCTGCGTTTCTCGTCCGTCCACTGGCTCCGGAGCATGGCCTCGACCTCTTCGGGCGGGATGCCGTCGCGTCGGCAGACCCGCCGGATCCGGGTTTGCGGGTCGCATACCACCACCAGGATACGGTCGACCAGGTCCTGCATCCCGCTCTCGAACAGGAGGGGGATGGAGAGGACGACATAGGGGTGGAGCTGTGCCTCGGCCCAGGCCGCCATCCTGGCGCGGACCTCCGGATGCAGCAGCGCCTCCAGCCAGCGACGCTCCCCGGGGTTGGCAAAGACCCGCCTGCGCAGCCGGGCCCGGTCCAGCTCACCATCCGGGGCAAGTATCGATTCACCGAAGTGTTCCCGGATCCGATCGAACAGCTCGCTGCCTGGCGCGACCAGTTCCCTGGCCACCTGATCGGCGTCGAGGACCGGGACCCCCAGTTCCCGGAACAGGGCCTCTACCGTGCTCTTGCCACTGCCGATGCCTCCGGTCAGGCCGATGCGGAGCATGTCACCCCAGCCAGGCGCGCAGGATCTCGTCGCCCCAGATGAGAGCGATCCAGCCGGCAATGGCCAGATAGGGACCGAAGGGGATGGGCTGGTCGCGCCGGAGGCTGCGCAGGAGCATCAGCCCGATGCCGATGACCGACCCGACCAGTGAAGAGAGGATGATGACCAGCGGAAGGACCTGCCAGCCGAGCCAGGCGCCGATCAGGGCCAGCAGCTTGAAGTCACCGTGCCCCATTCCCTCCTTCCCGGTAAGCAGCCGGAACAGCCAGTAGACGCTCCACAGCGAGAGATAGCCGGCCACCGCGCCGATCACGGCGTCGGGCAGGGGCACGAAACTCCCCGGGATGTTGAGCAGCAGGCCGAGCCACAGCAGGGGGAGCGTCAGGTCATCCGGGAGCAGCTGAGTGTCGGCGTCGATGAAGGTGAGGGCGATGAGGCCCCAGGTCAGGATCAGGGCACCGGCAGCGGGGAGGCTCAGGCCGAAATGCCAGACCACCGCGGCCGAGCAGATCCCGCTCAGGAGCTCCACTGCCGGGTAGCGCAGGCCGATGGGGTGGCCGCAGGCGCGACAGCGCCCCCGGAGCAGCAGATAGCTCAGCAGGGGGATGTTCTCCAGCGGACCCACCGGGTGGGCGCAATGCGGGCAGTGGGAGGAGGGAAAGACCAGATTGTAGCGCCCCTCCATCTCTGCACCGGCGGGCTCACCGGTCAGTTCCGCGCACTGCTGCCGCCATTCCCGCTCCAGCATCCTGGGCAGCCGGTGGATCACCACATTGAGGAAGCTGCCCACCACCAGGCCCAGCAGAAAGGCGGCAAGCAGCTGCAACCAGGGCTCTGCCTGGAGGGCGGTGTAAAGTGCCTGCATGATGCGGGGGATCCCGGGTGCGGATCAGACCACCTGACCCATCTTGAAGATGGGCAGGTACATGGCGATCACCAGGCCACCGATGAGCACGCCGAGGACGGCCATGATGATTGGTTCGAGCAGACTGGTCAGGGCCTCGACCGCATCGTCCACCTCCTGCTCGTACCAGTCGGCCACCTTGGCCAGCATCGAGTCCAGGGCCCCGGATTCCTCGCCGATCGCGACCATCTGTACCACCATGTTGGGGAAGAGGCCGGAGTTGCGCAGGGTTACGTTGAGCTGGGTGCCGGTGGCCACGTCGTCACGCATCCGCATCACCGCGTCATAGAAGACGATGTTGCCGCAGGCGCCGGCGACGGAGGTCATCGCCTCCACCAGCGGCGTACCGGCGGCGAACATGGTGGAAAGGGTGCGGGCGAAGCGGGCGATGGCCGATTTCTCCAGGATGTCTCCGAGCACCGGCAGCTTGAGCATCATCCGGTCGAGGAAGTGGGCAAAGCGCAGAGATCGCTTCTTGGCCTGCATGACCAGGACCACCACGCCGATGAGGCTGCCGAAGATGAGATACCAGTATTCCTGGAAGATCTCCGACAGATGGATGACCATCACCGTGAGGGCCGGCAGATCGGCCCCGAACCCCTCGAACAGCTCCTGGAACTGGGGGATGACGAAGATCAGCAGGATGGCGGTGATGACGAAGGCGACCACGATCACGGCCGTGGGATAGAACAGGGCCGACTTGATCTTGGACTTCAGGGCCTCGGTCTTTTCCAGATAGGTGGCCAGCTTGTCGAGGATGGTCTCCAGGATGCCCGAGGCCTCGCCCGCCGTCACCAGGTTGACGAACAGCTCGTCGAAGTGAGTCGGGTGCTTGGCCAGGGCCTCGTGCAGTGAGCCACCCGCCTCGACATCGGATTTGATGGCCATGATCAGCTCCTGCATGGCCTTGTTCTCGTGGCCGCGACCGAGGATCTCGAAGGACTGCACCAGGGGTACGCCCGAACTCATCATGGTGGCCAGCTGGCGGCTGAAGACGGCGATATCCTTCGGGGTGACCTTGCCACCGCCACCGAACAGCGGCTTGGGCTTCTTCTTCACCTTCAGCGGGTTGATGCCCTGGCGGCGCAGATTGGCCTTGATCAGCGCCTCGCTGCTGCCCGACATCTCTCCCTTGACCCGGCGGCCCTGCCGGTCGGTCCCTTCCCAGACGAACATCGCCGATTTGACTGCAGCTTCTGCCATGGTCTATTCCAGTGTTACCCGGTTGAGTTCCTTCATGTCGATGATGCCGTTGAACACCTTCTGGATCCCCGAGCGGCGGATGTCCCAGATCCCCTCCTTGGCGGCCTGATCGGCCAGGGTGATGGCATTGGCCTGCTCCATGATCAGCCGCTTCATGGCGTCGGAGATGGGCATGACCTGGTAGAGGCCGGTCCGGCCCTTGTAGCCCTTGTTGCACTGGTCGCAGCCGACCGCCTCGTAGACCTTGAAGTCCTTCTCCAGCAGCTCCTCGGGAAAGCCCTCGTCCTTCAGCGCCTCCTTGGGGATGTCCGCCACCTTCTTGCAGTGGCTGCACAGCCGCCGGGCCAGGCGCTGGCCGGTGATCAGATTGATCGAGGTGGCCACGGCAAAGGGTGCGATCCCCATGTCCTGCAGCCGGGTCAGGGTCTGGGGGGCGTCGTTGGTGTGCAGGGTGGACATCACCATGTGGCCGGTCTGCGCCGCCTTGACGGCGATAGAGGCCGTATCCAGGTCCCGGATCTCGCCCACCAGGATGATGTCCGGGTCCTGGCGCAGGAAGGCCTTGAGCGCCTTGGGGAAGGTCATCCCGGTGCGCTCGTCGATCTGCACCTGGTTGACCCCCGGGAGGTTGATCTCGACCGGGTCCTCGGCGGTGGAGATGTTGACCTCGATCTGGTTGAGCAGGTTGATGCCGGTGTAGAGGGAGACGGTCTTGCCCGACCCGGTTGGGCCGGTGACCAGGAACATGCCGTAGGGCTTGTACAGGTTCTCCAGGAACAGCTCCTTCTGGAAGTCCTCGTAGCCGAGCATGTCGATGTCCAGCTTGGCGGCGGAGGAGTCCAGGATGCGCATCACCACCTTCTCCCCGAACAGGGTGGGGCAGGTGCTCACGCGGAAGTCGATGGCCTTGTTCTTGGAGAGCTTCAGCTTGATGCGACCGTCCTGCGGGACCCGCCGCTCGGCCACGTTGAGCCGGGACATCACCTTGATGCGGGCGGAGATCTTCCCGGCCAGGGCGATCGGCGGCTTGGCAACCTCGGTCAGGACGCCGTCGATGCGGAAGCGGACCCGGTAGAACTTCTCGTAGGGCTCGAAATGGAGGTCGGAGGCCCCCTTCTTGATCGAGTCCAGCAGCATCTTGTTGACGAAGCGCACCACCGGGGCGTCGTCGACCTCCAGGTCCTCCTCGTGGCCGGCCTCCTCCTCCCCGACCTCGAGGTCCTCCAGACCCTCGAACTCCTCGTCACCCATATCGCCGAGGCTGGTGTCGATGGCCTCGAGGGCCTTGTCGATGGCCCGGCTGAGCTTGTCCTCCTCTACCAGGACCATTTCCGTATTGGCGCCGACATGGAACTTGATCTCGTCCAGGGCCTGGAGATTGGTCGGGTCGGTGACGGCGATGAAGACCCGGTTCCCGCGCCGGAATATGGGCAGGGCGTGGTGTTTGCGGATCAGCTTCTCGTCGACGAGGCGGGTCGTATCGGGGTCCAGCTCGACGGCATCGATGTCCAGCAGGGGCACGCCGAACTCGGTACTCGCGGCCTGGGCGATATCGGCGGCACTCGCCAGCTTGTGCTCCACCAGATAGGCGGTGAAGGGGACCTTTTCCTTCAGCGCGGCACTGAAGGCCTCCTGGGCGACAGACTCCTCGAGGATGCCGTCCATGACCAGCTTGCGGGCCAGGCCGCCGAGCTGTATGCGTTTGTCAGATACTGCCATGGATTTCCGGTCGGCCGAGCCTGTCCTGTGGGGTCTGACGGTGGATGAACGAGCTGTGCTGTTCAATCAATATTAGATGATATCGTATTAAATCGCCAACGAAACCCCCAACGAAAAAGGGCCGCGGTGTGACCGGAGTCACACCGCGGCCCCCAGGTGGCCGGCAATCCCTGATCAGGCCTTGCGGAAGCGGATCTCTCCTCCATCCAGATAGACCCGGATGGTGTCGCCATGGCCGAAGTTGCCGGCCAGGAGCTGCTCCGCGAGGGGGGTCTCCAGCAGGTGCTGGACCGCCCGCTTGAGGGGACGTGCCCCGTAGACCGGGTCGAAGCCCGCCTCGCCGATCCGGTCGAGGACGGCATCCTCCACCTCCAGGGTGATCTCCTGTTCGGCCAGCCGGGCCGCCAGCCGGTCCACCTGGATCTTGGCGATCTCGCGGATCTGCTCCTTCTCCAGGGCGTGGAACACCACGACCTCGTCGATCCGGTTGATGAACTCGGGCCGGAAGTGGTGGGTGACGATCTGCATCACCGCGGCCTTCATCGCCTCATAGTCGGACTTGCCCGCCATCTCCATGATCGACTCGGAGCCGAGGTTGGAGGTCATCACCACCACGGTGTTGCGGAAGTCGACGGTACGTCCCTGGCCATCGGTCAGACGACCGTCGTCCAGGACCTGGAGCAGGATGTTGAAGACGTCCGGATGGGCCTTCTCCACTTCGTCCAGCAGCAGCACCGCATAGGGCCGGCGGCGTACCGCCTCGGTCAGATATCCGCCCTCCTCGTAGCCGACATATCCGGGAGGAGCACCAATCAGTCTCGCCACCGAGTGCTTCTCCATGAACTCGGACATGTCGATCCGGACCATCGCCTCCTCGGTGTCGAAGAGGAATTCGGCCAGGGCCTTGCACAGCTCGGTCTTGCCCACTCCGGTGGGGCCCAGGAACAGGAACGAGCCGTTGGGCCGGTTGGGATCGGCCAGCCCGGCACGGGACCGGCGGATGGCGTCGGAGACCGCCTTGATCGCCTCGTCCTGTCCGACCACCCGCTTGTGCAGCTCCTCCTCCATCCGCAGCAGCTTCTCGCGCTCCCCTTCGAGCATCTTGGAGACCGGGATCCCGGTCCACTTGGAGACCACCTCGGCCACCTCCTCCTCGGTGACCTTGTTGCGCAGCAGCTTCATCTCTTTCATCTCGGCCTGGGTGGCCATCTCGAGCTGCCGCTCGAGCTCGGGGATCCTGCCGTACTGGAGTTCGCTCATGCGCTGCAGGTCGCCGGCGCGGCGTGCCGCCTCCAGTTCCCGACGGGCCTCCTCCAGCTGCTCCTTGATGTGGTGGGTACCCTGGAGCGCGGCCTTCTCGGCCTTCCAGATCTCCTCCAGGTCGGAATACTCACGCTCCAGATTCTCGATCGACTCCTCCAGGGCCTGCAGGCGCTTCTTCGCCGCCTCGTCGGTCTCCTTCTTGAGGGCCTCACGCTCGATCTTGAGCTGGATCAGGCGTCGTTCGAGGCGGTCCAGCTCCTCCGGCTTGGAGTCGATCTCCATGCGGATCCGGCTGGCCGCCTCGTCGATCAGGTCGATGGCCTTGTCCGGCAGCTGGCGGTCGGTGATGTAACGATGCGAGAGCTTGGCCGCGGCGACGATGGCCGAGTCGGTGATCTCGACGTTGTGATGCACCTCGTAACGCTCCTTGAGCCCGCGCAGGATGGCGATGGTGTCCTCGACCGAGGGCTCGTCCACCAGGACCTTCTGGAAGCGGCGCTCAAGGGCGGCGTCCTTCTCGATGTACTGGCGGTATTCGTCCAGGGTAGTGGCGCCGATGCAGTGCAGTTCGCCCCGGGCCAGGGCCGGCTTGAGCATGTTCCCGGCATCCATCGCCCCTTCCGCCTTGCCGGCACCGACGACGGTGTGGATCTCGTCGATGAAGAGGATGATCTGCCCTTCCGAGCGGGTGATGTCGTTGAGTACCGCCTTGAGCCGCTCCTCGAACTCGCCGCGGAACTTCGCTCCGGCGATGAGGGCGCCCATGTCCAGCGACAGCAACCGCTTGTTGCGCAGCCCCTCCGGGACCTCGCCGTTGACGATGCGCTGGGCCAGCCCCTCGACGATGGCGGTCTTGCCGACGCCGGGCTCGCCGATCAGCACGGGATTGTTCTTGGTCCGGCGCTGCAGGACCTGGATGGTGCGCCGGATCTCCTCGTCGCGTCCGATCACCGGATCGAGCTTGCCCAGCTCGGCCCTTTCGGTCAGGTCGATGGTGAATTTCTTCAGGGCCTCGCGCTGTTCCTCGGCACCGGGGTCATTGACCGGCTCGCCCCCGCGCACCTCCTCGATCGCCTTCTCCAGCGCCTCCCGGGTCAGGCCCAGCTCCTTCAGCAGGCCGGCCAGCTCGTCCTTGCCGTCCTCCACGATGGCCAGCACGAACAGCTCGCTGGAGATGTACTGGTCTCCGCGCTTCTGCGCCAGCTTGTCGGTCAGATTGAGGAGACGGATCAGGGCATTGGAAGGCTGTACGTCACCCCCCGTGCCCTCAACCTTGGGCAGGCGGTCCAGGACCTTCCCGATCCTGGCGCGCAGGGTGTTGACGTTGACCCCCGCCTTGGTCAGGAGGGAGCGGACCGAGCTGCCCTCCTGATCGAGCAGCGCGGTGAGCAGATGGACCGGTTCCATGATCTGGTTGTCCAGACCCAGGGCCAGGCTCTGGGCATCGGCCAGCGCCAGCTGGAATTTGGTGGTCAGTTTTTCGGGACGCATGATGGCTCCTTGCGATCGGTGGAAATTTTTGTCTCCACCTATATGGAGCGGTGGTGAGCGGGTTTCAAGGGGGGAGGGGCTGTCCGTGCCCGTTCGTCAGTTCTCAGTCATCAGTTATCAGTCATCAGTTTATCGGTTGCCGAAGTACGGATGCATGAACAGACACCTTCGAATCACACATGTGCGAGAACTGACCACTGACGACTGAAGACTGACAACAGCCTCAATACACCCCCACATCCAGATAGGAGCGGGCGATCTTCTCGATGGCGACGACATAGGCGGCGGTGCGCAGGTCGTCGACCCGGTCGTTCGAAAGATAGACCTCGCGCAGCTCCTGGTAGGCACTGCGCATGGTGTCGTCGAGGCCGGAGCGGACCAGGTCCAGCTCCGAGGGGCCGCGCGCGAGTTCCTGGCGGATGAAGTCCGGGATCGGCTGGTCGGTGATGGTGCGCAGCGCCTCGAGGATGTGCTCCCCCCGTACCTCCTCGAAGCGTTTCTCCATCCGTCCGAACCGGATATGGGCCAGGTTGCGCACCCATTCGAAGTAGGAGACGGTGACGCCACCGGCATTGACATAGGCGTCGGGGAGGATGGTGATGCCGCGCCGGCGCAGGATCTCGTCCGCCTCGAAGGTGACCGGGCCGTTGGCCGCCTCGACGATCAGGCGGGCCTGGATGCGCTCGGCGTTGCCCTCGTGGATCTGGGCCTCGAGGGCCGCCGGGATCAGGATGTCGCAGGGCATCTCCAGCACCCCGGCCCCCTCCTCATGGTAGATGGCGTCGGGAAAGCCCTTCACCCCTCCGTGTTCGCACAGGTGCTGATGGAGCCGCTCGATCGAGAGGCCGGCCTCGTTGCAGACGGCCCCGTCGCGCTCGATGACGGCGATGATGCGGGCGTTGTCCTGCTCGTCCAGTACCCTGGCCGCGTGATAGCCGACATTGCCCAGTCCCTGGACGATGACCTGCTTGTCACCCAGACCGCCGTCCAGCCCCGCCGCGCGGACGTCTTCCGGGTGGCGGAAGAACTCGCGCAGGGCGAAGACCACGCCCAGGCCCGTCGCCTCCTTGCGGCCGGCGATACCGCCATGGGTGACCGGCTTGCCGGTGACGCAGGCGGCGTAGTTGATGTCCTCGGGATGGAGGTGCTTGTAGGTGTCGGCAATCCAGGCCATCTCCCGCTCGCCGGTGCCGACATCCGGGGCCGGGACGTTGGTGGCCGGATCGAGCAGGTCTTTGCGGGCCAGCTCCCGGGCGAAGCGGCGGGTGATGCGCTGCATCTCCCCGCGGTCGTACTGGGTGGGGTCGATCCTGAGGCCGCCCTTGGACCCCCCGAAGGGGGCGTTGACGATGGCACACTTGTAGGTCATCAGTGCCGCCAGCGCCTCGACCTCGTCCTGATCGACGATCGGGGCGAAGCGGATCCCGCCCTTGGCCGGCAGGCGATGGGTGGAGTGGACCGCCCGCCAGCCGGTGAACACCTCCAGCCGGCCCCGGATCTCGACCGGAAACCGGACCTGGTAGACCTCGTTGCAGGCCTTGATGGCGCTGGCCACCCCCTCCTCGAGCTGCAATGCCCGGAAGGCCCTGTCGGCCATGTGGTCGACGCTCTGGCTGAAGCTGAGTCTGCTTCCCTTTCCACCCATGGTGCTGTCCCCCCTTGCATGGTTCCGGTCGGCCACCCGTACTGGTTCCGGGTGCCGGTGCACGAGAATTATCGGCACGATCCCGGATAACTATAGATGGATCGGGTGGAAATGCCCTGCCCGGGGCATGGAACGGGCAGGGGCGGCGATCAGGGCTGCAGCCAGATCAGGCTGGCGAAACGGCCACAGGGGGCCTGCCAGCGGTGCGACCAGAAACGCTCCGGTTCGCAGGCGGTGCAAAGGCCGCTGTCCGTGACCCGCTCCACCCCGGCGCGGCTCAGCTGGGCCCTGGCCACGGCCTTCAGGTCCAGCCAGCCGTGTCCCGGGCGGCCCGGACGGTACCAGGCGCCCTCCCCGAGCAGGGAGCCGAAGTGCTGCCCCAGCGACTCCTCCAC
>RFJX01000256.1 GCA_003694425.1 Gammaproteobacteria bacterium | reverse complement strand
GTATCAGGGGCGCAAAGGATACTGCAATGCCCCCGCAGATCACAATACCCGGCTATCGGCTATCGGCTATCGGCTATCGGCTATCGGACCGGATCGTAGCGGTTACGCCTTCAAGGTTCAGTATCCCGGACCAACTGCCGACAGCCGATTGCCGATAGCCCCAATCACCCGGCCCGCTGCGAGGGCCAGCCCAGGCCCTCGGTGCGGATGCGTTCGATCTCGTCGCGCAGGCGCGCCGCTTCCTCGAATTCGAGGTCGCGGGCGTGGCGGTGCATCTGCGCCTCGAGTTTTCTGATCCGCTTCATCAGTACCTCGGGCGGCTGGTCCGCGTAGGCAGCCCTCTCTTCGGCCACCGCGGCCCGCCGTTGCGGCATCCCGGGTCGGCTGCCGTGGGCCTCCATGACGTCGGCCACCGACTTTTCGATCCCCTTCGGGGTGATCCCGTGCTCGCGGTTGAACTCGATCTGCACCTCCCGCCGGCGTTCCATCTCGTCCAGCGCCCGCTTCATTGAACCGGTAATCGTGTCGGCATAGAGGATGGCCTTGCCCTGGAGGTTGCGGGCGGCGCGGCCGACGGTCTGGATCAGGGAGCGCTCCGAGCGCAGGAAGCCCTCCTTGTCGGCGTCGAGGACCGCCACCAGCGAGACCTCCGGCAGGTCAAGTCCTTCCCGCAGCAGGTTGATGCCAACCAGCACGTCGAACTCGCCCAGGCGCAGGTCGCGCAGGATCTCGCTCCGTTCGACGGTGTCGATGTCGGAGTGCAGATAGCGCACCCTCACCCCGTGCTCGGCGAGGTAGTCGGTCAGGTCCTCCGCCATGCGCTTGGTCAGGGTCGTGACCAGGACCCGCTCCCCCCGCTCCTCGCGCAACCGGATCTCGGAGAGCAGGTCGTCGACCTGGGTGGCGACCGGCCGTACCTCGACCTCCGGGTCGATGAGGCCGGTGGGTCGCACCACCTGCTCCACCACCTGTCCCGACTTCTCCAGCTCGTAGGGCCCGGGGGTGGCGGAGACGAAGATGGTCTGCGGAGAGAGGGCCTCGAACTCCTCGAACTTCAGCGGCCGGTTGTCCAGCGCCGAGGGGAGGCGGAAGCCGTACTCCACCAGGGTCTCCTTGCGCGAGCGGTCGCCACGATACATGGCGCCGAGCTGGGGCACGGTGACATGGCTCTCGTCCACCACCAGCAGGGCGTTGGAGGGCAGATAGTCGAACAGGCAGGGCGGCGGCTCGCCCGGTGCCCTGCCGGACAGGTAGCGGGAGTAGTTCTCGATCCCCGAGCAGTAACCGACCTCCAGGATCATCTCCAGGTCGAAGCGGGTGCGCTGTTCCAGGCGCTGCGCCTCCACCAACTTGCCGGCCTCCCGCAGCTGCTCCAGCCTGAGGCCCAGCTCTTCCTTGATGGCATCCACCGCCTGCAACAGGGTCTCCCTCGGGGTCACATAATGGCTCTTGGGATAGACCGTCAGCCGCGGCACCCTTCTCAGCACCTCGCCGGTGAGCGGGTCGAAGAAGGAGAGCTGCTCGATCTCGTCGTCGAACAGCTCCACCCGCACCGCTTCCCGCTCCGACTCCGCCGGGAAGATGTCGATCACCTCTCCCCGTACCCGGTAGGTCGCGCGGGCGAGCTCCATGTCGTTGCGGGTGTACTGGAGCTCCGCCAGGCGGCGCAGGAGGCGTCGCTGGTCCAGATTCTCGCCCTGGCGGAGATGGAGCACCATGCCGTGATAGGCGGCCGGATCACCGAGGCCATAGATGGAGGACACGGTGGCGACGATGATGGAATCCTCGCGCTCCAGCAGGGCCTTGGTCGCCGAAAGGCGCATCTGCTCGATGTGCTCGTTGATCGAGGCGTCCTTCTCGATGAAGGTGTCGGTGGAAGGGACGTAGGCCTCCGGCTGATAGTAATCGTAGTAGGAGACGAAGTACTCCACCGCGTTGCCGGGAAAGAACTCGCGGAACTCGCCGTAGAGCTGTGCCGCCAGGGTCTTGTTGGGGGCCAGCACCAGGGTCGGCCGCTGCAGCCGCTGGATGACACTGGCGATGGTGAAGGTCTTGCCGGAGCCGGTCACGCCGAGCAGGGTCTGGTGGGAAAGGCCATCCTGCAGGCCCTGGCACAGGGCCTCGATGGCGCCAGGTTGATGGCCCGTCGGCTCGAACCCGGAAACCAGTCTGAAGGCTTTGCTCATCTGTCTTTAGTGCGGTGCGGAAATCCAGTATATTACATCGCCCTTTGACAACCCATCCGCAGCCACATTCCGGGAGGAAAGATTGGACATCAAGCTCGCCCAACGCGTCGGACTGGTCAAGCCGTCCCCCACCCTGAGCGTATCGGCCAAGGCCGCCGCCCTGCGCGCGGAGGGGCGGGACATCCTGAGCCTGGCCGCCGGCGAACCGGATTTCGACACCCCCGACAACGTCAAGGCTGCTGCCAGGCGGGCCATAGACGAGGGGCAGACCAAGTACACCGCCGTGGACGGCCTCCCGGCCCTGAAGCAGGCCGTCATCGACAAGTTCCGTCGGGAGAACGACCTGGAATATCAGAACAATGAGATTCTGGTCTCCTGCGGCGCCAAGCACAGCATCTACAACCTGATGCAGGCCCTGCTGAACCCCGGAGACGAGGTGATCATCCCGGCCCCCTACTGGGTCTCCTATCCCGACATGGCCCGCCTGGCCGGTGCCGAGCCGGTGATCATCAAGACCGGCCTGGAACAGGGCTTCCGGATCACCCCCGAACAGCTGCGTGGCGCCATCTCCGACCGGACCCGGCTGCTGATCCTAAATTCCCCCTCGAACCCGACCGGTGCCTGCTACAGCCGGGAGGAGCTGGCCGCCCTGGGCGAGGTTCTGGAGGAGACGCCCGACCTGCTGATCGCCTCCGATGACATCTACGAACACATCCTCTGGAACGGTGAGGGCTTCGTCAACATCGTCAATGCCCGCCCTTCACTGAAGGAGAGGACCATCGTCATCAATGGCGTCTCCAAGGCCTATGCCATGACCGGCTGGCGCATCGGCTATGCCGCCGGGCCTGCCAGGCTGATCGGGGCGATGAAGACCATCCAGTCGCAGAGCACCTCCAATCCCACTTCGATCGCCCAGTACGCGGCCATCGAGGCGCTCAACGGCGATCAGTCGATGATCCCGGAGCAGTGCGCGGTGTTCCGGCAACGCCACGACTTCGTCCGGGAACAGATGAACCGGATCGAGGGAGTGACCTGCCCCGCCTCGGACGGCACCTTCTACAGCTTCCCCAACATGCAGGGGGTGATCGACCGTATGGAAGGCATCGGCAACGACATCGAACTGGCCGAATACCTCCTGGAGCAAGCCGAAGTGGCGATGGTCCCCGGCAGCGCCTTCGGCGCTCCCGGCTACATGCGGCTCTCCTTCGCCACCAGCATGGAGGTACTGGAGCAGGCGATGGAACGCCTGCACAAGGCACTGGTCTGAGACCTTGACCGAACCGGCCGGCGCGGATACCATTCCGCGCCTGTCATTCCCCGGTAGCTCAGTCGGTAGAGCAAGTGGCTGTTAACCACTGGGTCGGCGGTTCGAGCCCGTCCCGGGGAGCCAATCCAGAGCCCGCATGACCCTTTCGGCCTGCGGGCTTTGCTTTTATGTGGCCCGGAGGTGGGACGGGCTCTCACGGGTTGACGGAAACCATCCCTGGTTTCCGCCCTGCGGGCGCTCCGCGTCCAATCCCGCTCCCGGCGGGATTGTCGAGCCCGTCCCGGGGAGCCAATCCAGAGCCCGCATGACCCTTTCGGCCTGCGGGCTTTGCTTTTATGTGGCCCGGAGGT
>RFJX01000255.1 GCA_003694425.1 Gammaproteobacteria bacterium | reverse complement strand
TGGTGGGAGTCCTGTTGCTGGGACTGGACGGCTTCAGGCTGATCAACGACACCCTGGGCCACGCCGCCGGGGACCAGCTCCTGCGGGAGGTGGGGGAGCGGTTGCAGCAACTGGTCCATGGGAGCAACACCCTGGCCAGGCCCGGCGGTGACGAGTTCTCCATCTTCGTCCAGGATGCCGACCTGGTGCAGATGGAGGAGCTCGCAGGCCAGGTCCTGGAGGCGCTCCGCCGGCCCTTCCATGTCGCCGGGCAGGAGGTCTATGTCTCCTGCAGCATCGGCATCTGCTTCTACCCGGAGGACGGCCGGGACAACGAATCCCTCCTGCGCAATGCCCATGTGGCCCTGCATCAGGCCAAGGAGGAGGGCCGCAACACCTACCGCCTCTACCGCCGGCAGCTCAACGAGGATGCGGGCTACCGCCTGGCCCTGCGGTCGGACCTGCGCCAGGCGCTGGATCGCGGCGAGTTCGTGCTCTACCTGCAGCCGAAGGTGGAGACCTCGAGCGGCCTCGTCACCAGCGCCGAGGCGCTGCTGCGCTGGGTCCACCCCCAGCGGGGGATGATCTCGCCGGTAGTGTTCATCCCCCTGCTGGAGGAGACCGGGCTCATCGAGCCGGTGGGGGAATGGGTCCTGGAGGAGAGCTGCGCCATCATCCGGCGCCTTCAGGAACAGGGTTTCCGGGACTTCACCGTGGCCGCCAACCTCTCGCCCAGGCAGTTCCACCAGCAGGACCTGGCACAGCGCATCGGCCAGTTCATCGGGCGCCACGGGCTCCGCGCCGAGGAGCCCGAGCTGGAGCTGGAGATCACCGAGAGCATGCTCATGCGCCACGAGGCACAGAGCATGGACCTGCTGCGTCAGCTCCACGAGATGGGGATCCGGCTGGCCATCGACGACTTCGGCACCGGTTACTCCTCGCTGAGCTACCTCACTCGCTTCCCCGTGGACTACCTCAAGATCGACCGTTCCTTCATCACCCAGATCGGTCACAGCCAGGAGGGGGAGACGGTGGTGCGCGCCGTCATCTCGATGGCGCGGGACCTCGGGCTAAAGGTGATCGCCGAAGGGGTGGAGACCCGTATCCAGCTCGAATTCCTCAGGATCATCGGCTGTGACCTGATCCAGGGGTATCTGTTCAGCCCGCCGGTACCGGAAGAGGAACTGGCACGGATGCTCGAGCGGCAGGCGCGGGGAGAGCGGATAGGCGCGGGGAAAGCCGACACCTGAGCTTGCCGCTCACCGCTCCGGGACCGGGTTCACCCTTCAGGGGCGGGGCAGACTTCAGCAGCGGCAGCGGCCGCAGCCGCGCGCCAGCCACCAGTCCAGGCTCAGATAGCGCCCACCGCCGATGAAGAAGAGGGTGAGCAGCATGATGAAGTAGGTCGCGGCGAATTCGATGCCGTTGTTGAGGACCACGAACTCACCCTTTTCGGTCAGCCAGTCGTAGTTGCCATACTCCTGCAGGATCTCCCGGGCCTTCTCCAGTCGCTCCATGGCGGCAATGGTCCGGTCGTTCGCGAACAGGCTGTCGGCCCCCTCCGCGATCGCCAGCCAGCCGTTCTCCCAGTGCACCGTCACCGCGGCCACCACCATCGTGACCATCAGCGGGACCGAGATCCAGCGTACCGCCAGACCCAGGGCCAGCAGGACCGATCCGGCCAGCTCGCTCCAGCCGGCGAGGAAGGCCATCAGCGCCGGCGCCGGGAGACCGAGGCCCCAGTCGCTGTTGCCGAACCACTCGATGACCTCGGGTTTCGGCAACAGGGTGGATAGGTCGATCTTGGCCGTGCCGGACATCCAGAAGATGGGGGCCAGGTAGGCCCGCAGCAACAGGGGCGCGAGAAAATCCGCGGCCCGGGTCCTGTCGAGCAGGGCCTGCGCCCGGCAGAACAGTCCGGCTACACGGCAGGGAAGAGAATCTGGTCGATCACTCATCAGCGGCTACCCCGTGGGTCTGCCCCGGTGTTGGTCAGGGGCGATTGGGGAGGCCCGAACCCGCCGGCCTCCCGCGGCATGTGTGGAGGGGCGGGAGCGGCCGTCCGCCCCCGCCATCCGTGGATCAGGCCCCGGCGCCGCAGGCGCCCTCCATCTCCTTCTTCATCTCGCCGGCCTTCTCGGAGGCCTTCTCACCGGCCTTGCCGCCGCAGTTGCCCTCTGTCCCCTCCTTGGCCACTTGCCCGGCCTTGTTGCCGCCGCAGTTTCCATCCGCTTCCTTGGCGGCCTTGGCCTTGGCCCTGGCCTTGTTGGCGCCGCACTTGCCGGTGCCGCACTTGCCGTCGGCCTTCTTCTTCGCCGCCGCTGCCTTGCTGTTGGTGCCGCACTTGCCCTCGGCCTTTGCGCCCTTGTCAGCCACCATGTAGCCGCTGTCGAGCTCGGTCATGGAGAAGGGATTGCCGCCCTCGGCAACGGCCTGGCCGGCGAGGCCGATCACGAAGGTGGTGCCGATGGCGGTGGCGAGGGATTTCTTCTTGAAGTCGGACATGTAGTTGCTCCACTGGTGGGTGAGAAAAATCCGGCGGACCCGGGAACCATCATGACGGTCCCGGCCTCCTTGCCCTAATGGACCCGGCGTGGGGCCGGATCCTTACCGGCATTCGCGCCGGATGCGGATGGATGGCTCCGTCAGTTCCCTTCGCCTGCCTCCCGCTGGCGCAGCGCCTCGTAGAGGCAGACCCCGGCGGCCACCGAGACATTGAGGCTCTCGACCGTACCGTGCATCGGGATCCGGACCAGGAGGTCGCACTGCTCCGCCGTGAGCCGGCGCAGCCCCCGCCCCTCCCGGCCCAGGACCAGGGCCAGGGGCACGGTGAGGTCGGCCTCGTACAGACCCTGCGGCGCCTGGTCGCTGGTCCCCAGGATCCAGACCCCCTCCTTCCGGAGTGCGCGCAGGGCGCGGGCCAGATTGGCGACCTGATAGAGCGGCACCGATTCGGCCGCCCCGGCCGCCACCCGGGCGACGGTGGCGGTGATCCGCACCCCCCTCCCGCCAGGCACCACCACCCCGTCGACCCCCGCCGCGTCGGCGGTACGCAGGCAGGCCCCCAGATTGTGGGGGTCCTCGATGCCGTCCAGCACCAGCAGCAGGGGCCGTTCCAGGGCCCGCACCGCCTCGATCAGATCAGGTCCCCCTCACCCAGGTGGGGGGAGGGACGGCGCCGGGCCACCACGCCCTGGTGGCGGGTCCCGGGAAGGAGGCGATCGAGGGTCCTGCCAGGCACCCGCTGGAGGGCGATCCCCGAGGCCGAGGCGAGCTGCTCGATCTCCTGCAGCCGCTCGCCCCCCTCGTCCCTGATCCACAGTTCCAGCACCCGTTCCGGGGCCCGCTCGAGGAGCTTGCGCACGGCGTGGATGCCGCCGATCAGCCCCCTGTCGGCGCTCATTCCTCCCCGACCAGGCGCAGGTCGATCTTGCGCTCGTCCAGATCGACCCGGGTCACCTGCACCTTCACCCGGTTGCCGATGCGAAAGACCCTTCCGGTGTGCTCACCGGTGAGGCGGTGGCCGATCGGATCGAAGTGGTAGTAGTCGCGCTTCAGCTCGGTCACGTGGACCAGCCCCTCGATGTAGACCCCCTGCAACTCCACGAACAGGCCGAAGGAGGTGACCGCGGAGACGACCCCGTCGAACTCCTCGCCCACCTTGTCCATCATGTATTCGCACTTGAGCCAGGCGATCGCGTCGCGGGTCGCCTCCTCCGCCCGCCGGTCGGTCATCGAGCAGTGGTCACCCAGCGCCTCCATCCGGTCCATCCCGTAGGGGAAGGAGCCGGGGTCGCCCTTGCGCAGGTGGTGGCGGATGGCGCGGTGGACCATCAGATCGGGATAGCGGCGGATGGGAGAGGTGAAGTGGGCGTAGGCCTCCAGGGCGAGGCCGAAGTGGCCCTGGTTCTTCGGGCTGTAGATGGCCATCTTGAGGCTCCGCAGCAGGGCCATCTGGATCAGGTGGAAGTCCTCCCTGCCGCGGGCCTGCTCGAGCACCCGGGCGAAATCCTTCGGTGCGGGGTTCTCTCCACCCCCGAGGCTCAGCCCCAGTTCCCGCAACAGGGTCCGCAGGTTCTCCACCTTCTCCTCGTCCGGCGGCTCATGGACCCGGAACAGGGTCGGCATCCGGTGCTTCAGGAGGAAGCGGGCCGCCTCCACATTGGCGGCGATCATGCATTCCTCGATCAGCCGGTGGGCGTCATTCCGCTCATAGGGCTCGATGCGCTCGATCTTGCGCTGCTCACCGAAGACGATCCGGGTCTCCGTGGTCTCGAACTCGATCGCGCCACGCGCCTTGCGGCGGCGATCGAACTGCCGGAACAGGGCGTGTAGCTCCTCCAGATGGGGCAGCAGCTCCCCCACCCGCCGGATCGCCTCCGGGTCCCTCTCCACCACCGCGGCATTGACCTCAGTGTAGGTCAGGCGGGCGGCGGAGCGCATGACCCCCTCGTAGAACTTCGAGCGCATCACCTTGCCGCGGGGACCCACCTCCATCTCGCAGACCATGCACAGGCGATCCACCTGCGGATTGAGCGAGCAGAGGCCATTGGAGAGCACCTCCGGCAGCATCGGGATCACCCGCTCCGGGAAATAGACCGAATTGCCCCGGTTCTCCGCCTCGGCATCGAGCGCGGTGCCCGGATGCACATAGTGGGAGACATCGGCGATGGCCACCCAGAGCCGCCACCCCTCCTTCTCGCGCCGGCAATGGACCGCGTCGTCGAAGTCCCGGGCATCCTCCCCGTCGATGGTGACCAGGGGCAGCTCGCGCAGGTCCACCCGTCCCCGCTTGTCCGCCTCGGCCACCTCGGCCGGGATTGCGGCGGCCTCCTGCTCCACCGCCTCGGGCCAGCGGTGCGGCAGGCCATGGACCCGGATCGCCACGTCGATCTCCATTCCGGGCGCCATGTGCTCGCCGAGCACCTCGATGACCTGGCCGACCGGCTGGTGGCGCTGATCGGGCTGGCGCAGGATCTCGGCCACCACGATCTGTCCGTCGCGGGCCCCGTCCCGCCCCTCGGGCCGGATCAGGATGTCCTGGGCGATGCGCTTGTTGTCGGGCACCACGTAGGCGACGCCCTCCTCCTCGACGTAGCGGCCCACCACCTCGTGGTTGGCCCGCTCGAGCACCTCCACCACCGCGCCCTCCTTGCGGCCGCGCCGGTCGGTGCCGATGATCTGCACCACCGCCCGGTCGCCGTGCAGGAGTTGGCGCATCTCCCGGGCCGAGAGGAAGATGTCGTCGCCGCCCCCGTCCGGAACCAGGAAGCCGAATCCGTCCGGATGCCCGATGACCCGTCCCTTGATCAGCCCCATCTCCTCCACCGCGCCGTAACCGCCGCGCCGGTTGCGGACCACCTGGCCGGCCCGCTCCATCGCCCGCAGGCGGTTGCCCAGCGCCTCGATCCGGGCCGGATCGGTGACTCCGAGGTCGGCCGCGATCTGCTCCAGCTTGCGCGGTCCTTCCGCCTTCAGGTAGAGCAGGATCCATTCCCGGCTGGGTATGGGGTGTTCATAGCGGGAGGCCTCGCGTTCGGCCCATGGGTCCCTCTTCGGCCAGCCCTTAACGCCGGCCGTCTTCTTCTGTTTCCGTTTCCGTTTCTGCATTGACAACTCGTTCGATTGTGGTAGATTTCCGCCTCCTCACCTGCCGAGGTGGCGGAATTGGTAGACGCGCTAGTTTCAGGTACTAGTGGGGTAACTCCCGTGGAGGTTCGAGTCCTCTCCTCGGCACCATCTCTCCCTGACAGGATCTGAAAGGGCCCGTCCCGGGTCTTCTTCGACAGGGCAGGCCGACAATCCGGTTTCCACCTGCCCGGCGACAGGGTCTGTGCCGGTTCCGGAATGTCCGCCGTCGCTTCGGGGCAGCCATCGCGCCGCGCAGTATAGCGCGGATGGCCCCGGGAAGTGGCGCCGCCCGGCCCGGGGAAGGGCTACCTGCCCCTGAGCCAGGCCAGGATGCCTGCCGGTCTTTGCCCCGGACGCGCGCCTGCTCTCCGGCGGCGCGCCTCCCAGGCCTCCAGGTCCCTCCCCCCGGTGCGTACCCCGCCGGCGGCGAAGGCCGCGGCGAGGGCCTGGCGGGCCTCCGCTCCCCACTGCCGGCCGACGAGGTCGAGATAGGCCCGGCAGAACTCGCGCCCGTGCGGCTCGATATGGGGCAGCAGGGGTACCACGGCGACATGGGCAAGCTCGTGGCAGACGATCCAGGGGCGCCGGCTCCAGCGTGGCAGGGTGATGAAATCGGGCCCTGCGCCGGCCCGCCTCCGCCCCCGGCCGTCACGCACCGGGACCCGGGTGGCGGCACCGGGGAACCGGGCACGCCACCAGTCCGAGGAGGTGGTCCGATCGACCAGTTCCCGCGCGGCGGCCAGTTCCAGCGGCAGGTCCGCCCCCAGCGCCTGCCAGTCGACCGCCTCTTCCGCCCGGTAGACCCGGCTGCGCTGGTTGTCCCTCAGTGCCATGGCGCGAGAGCCTATCACGTCGAGGCGTCGAAGTACCGCGCAAGGGGCCCGGCCGCCCATGACAAGCCCGTGACGAGTGCGTACACTGCCGGGCCGATGTCACGCCTCATCGCCCCCCGGACATGATCGAACTGCGCCAGCTCAGCCTGCGCCGCGGCCGGCAGCTCCTGCTGGAGGGGGTCGATCTGCGACTGCACCGCGGCTGGAAGGTCGGCGTGACCGGCCGCAACGGCTGCGGCAAGTCCAGCCTCTTCGCCCTGCTGCGGGGTGAGCTTCAGGCCGATGCGGGTGAATGCAGGATCCCGAAGGATGCCGTCATCGCCCATGTGGCCCAGGAAACGGTGGCGACCGACCAGCCGGCGATCGAGTTCGTCCTGGACGGTGACGGGGAGCTGCGGCGCATCGAGGAGGAACTGGAACGGGCGCGCGAGCAGAACGACGGCCATCGCCTGGGTGAGCTGCATGCCGCGCTGGAGCACATCGGCGGCTACCAGGCCAGGGCGCGCGCCGGCGCGCTGCTCCACGGCCTGGGCTTCGACACCGCTGACCAGCAGCGACCGGTCCGGGAGTTCTCCGGCGGCTGGCGCATGCGCCTCGCCCTGGCCCGCGCCCTGATGTGCCGATCCGACCTGCTGCTGCTGGACGAACCGACCAACCATCTCGACCTGGAGGCCGTGCTCTGGCTGGAAGGCTGGCTGCGCAATTATCCGGGGACCCTGCTGCTGATCTCGCACGATCGGGAATTCCTCGACGGCGTGGTCGACCACCTGCTGCACCTGCAGGGAGGCGGTGTCCGGCTCTATCAGGGGAACTACAGCGAGTTCGAACGCCAGTTCGCCGAGGAACTGGCACGACAGCAGGCGATGCAGCGGCGGCAGCAACGGGAGATCCAGCACATCCGCTCCTTCGTGAACCGTTTCCGGGCCAAGGCCACCAAGGCACGCCAGGCCCAGAGCCGGCTCAAGGCACTCGAGCGGATGGAACGCATCTCGGTGGCCCATGTGGATGCCCCATTCCGGTTCGACTTCCGGCCCCCGGAGGCCCTGCCGGCCCCGCTGCTGACCCTGGAGGGGGTGACCGCCGGTCATGGAGACCGCCCCCTCATCGGTCCGCTGGACCTGCACCTCTCCCCCGGGGACCGCATCGGCCTGCTGGGACGCAACGG
Organism: Gammaproteobacteria bacterium; assembly: GCA_003694425.1. GTDB lineage: Bacteria > Pseudomonadota > Gammaproteobacteria > J113 > J113 > J113. The sequence continues at coordinate 404 of RFJX01000255.1, read as the reverse complement.
GGCGGGGAAATCCACCCTCATCCGGCTCCTGGCCGGTGAACTCCGCCCCCTCTCCGGCCGGATCGATCCGGCCCGCCGGCTGCAGGCCGGCTACTTCGCCCAGCACCAGCTCGAGCAGCTCGATCCCGAGGCCAGTCCCCTGCTGCTCCTGCGGCGGCAGGAGCCGGAGGGACGTGACCAGGAGCTGCTGGACTTCCTCGGTGCCTTCGGTTTCGGCGCCGATCGCGCCGTCCAGGCCTGCCGCCACTTCTCCGGAGGCGAAAAGGCCCGGCTGGTCCTGGCCCTGCTGGTTCGCCGGCGGCCCAATCTGCTGCTGCTGGACGAGCCCACGAACCACCTCGACCTGGATATGCGCCACGCCCTGACGGTGGCCCTGCAGGAGTACCAGGGCGCCCTGGTGGTGG
>RFJX01000254.1 GCA_003694425.1 Gammaproteobacteria bacterium | reverse complement strand
GATCCGCTCCTTGGCCTCCTCGCGGGTCATGCCGGAGAGGGTCCCGGTGAGGACGAAGGTCTTGCCCGCCAGGGGCTGGGCGGCTGCCGGCCGCCGCGGACGCGGCCAGCGGATCCCGGCCTTGAGCAGGCGCCGGATGACCTCACGGTTGTGTTTCTGCCGGAAGAAGGCGGCGATGTTGGCCGCGACCACGGGACCGATGTCCGGGACCTCCATCAGGCGTTCCTCATCCGCCTCCATGATCGCCTCGAGGCTGCCGAAGTGGCCTGCCAGCGTGGCGGCCGTGGCCTCCCCCACCTCTCGGATCCCCAGGGCGTAGAGAAAACGCGCCAGGGTGGTCTGCTTGCTGCGCTCGATCGCCTCCAGCAGGTTGCGCGCCGACTTGTCGCCCATCCGCTCCAGCGAGGCGAGCTGCTCGTGGCGCAGTTCGTAGATGTCCGCCACGTCGTTGACCAGCCCCTTCTCCACCAGCTGTTCGACCAGCTTGTCGCCCAGACCCTCGATGTCCATCGCCCGGCGCGAGGCGAAGTGGATGATCGCCCGGACCTTCTGTGCCGGACAGAACAGGCCGCCGGTGCAGCGGCGTACCGCCTCTCCCTCCGGCAAAATGGCCTCCGATCCGCAGACCGGGCAGCGATCGGGCATCCTGAACGGCCTGGTTCCCGGAGGGCGGCGCTCCAGCACGACCCGGACCACCTCGGGGATGACCTCACCGGCGCGGCGCACCACAACGGTGTCGCCCACCCGCACGTCCTTTCGCGCCACCTCCAGTTCATTGTGCAGGGTGGCACTGGTGACGGTGACCCCTCCCACGCGCACCGGCCGCAGCTTCGCCACCGGGGTGAGCGCCCCGGTCCGCCCGACCTGGACCTCGATATCCTCGACCACGGTCAGCTCCTCCTCCGGGGGGAACTTGTGGGCAATGGCCCAGCGCGGCGCGCGGGCGACGTGACCGAGCCGCTGCTGGTCGGCGATGGAATCTACCTTGTAGACCATGCCGTCGATATCGAAATCGAGCCGGTCCCGCTGTCCCTGGACCTCCCGGTACCAGGCCAGGCAGTCTTCGATCTCCGGACAGAGGCGCACCGCGTCGGAGACCCGCAGCCCCCATTCACGGAATCGCTCGAGGACCTCGTGATGGGTGGGCGGCAGCTCCCCACCCTCCACCACGCCGTAGCCGTAACAGTACATGGTCAGCGGGCGGCTGGCGGTGACCCGTGAATCGAGCTGACGCAGGCTCCCCGCGGCGGCGTTGCGCGGATTGGCGAAGGTCTTCTCACCCTTCCGTTCCTGCTCCCGGTTGAGTCGCTCGAAACCGCTGCGGGTCATGAAGACCTCGCCGCGCACCTCCAGTACCCTCGGCCACCCGCTCCCCCGCAGGCGCAGGGGGATGGCAGGGATGGTACGGACATTGGCCGTGACATCCTCACCGCGGTAGCCGTCACCGCGGGTTGCGCCCCGGACCAGCACCCCATCCTCGTACCGGAGACTCACCGCCAGACCGTCCAGCTTGTATTCGGCGACGTAGCCGACCCGGTCCCGTCCCAGCCGTTCCCGCACCCGGCGGTCGAAATCACGCACCTCCTCGTCGGTAAAGGCGTTGGCCAGGGAGAGCATCGGCACCTCATGGCGGACTTCGGCGAAGCTCTCCAGGGGCGGCGCACCGACCCGCTGGGTCGGTGAATCGGGCGTCACCAGTTCCGGGAATTCCTGTTCCAGCGCCTCCAGCTCCCGCATCAGCCGGTCATATTCGGCATCGGGGATCGTGGGGGCATCCAGGACATAGTAGCGATAGTTGTGCTCCTCGATCTCCCGGCGCAGGGCCTCGACCCGACGCCTGACCTCCTCCGGCACACTCATCCTGACACCCCCTCCAGCCGCTGGCGGATCTCTTCCAGGACCCTGGCCGTGAGTGGCTCGCGCCGCTCGTCCAGCAGTCTCCCGTCGAGTCGCCCCGCCAGCCGCTCGGCGGTGTTGAGCATCAGCTCGAACACCAGCCGCGGGTCACGCGGCGCGGGCAGGCGCATGAACAGGGCCACACCCGGGGTGCGGAGACCGGCCATGCCGGCCGGATCGAAGGTCCCCGGCTCCACCATGTTGGCGAGACTGAACAGTGGCTGCCCGGACTTCAGTTCACCCACACCGTAGTGATGGAAGATGGACATGGGACCATGGACCATGCCCACTTCGGCCAGGGCCGGGGCCAGGCTGTCACCCTCCAGCACGCCTTCCTTCGCCGCGACGTGGAGGACGATGACCCACTGTTCCCGCTCCGGCGGGGATTCCGGGCCTTCGTCGCGGACGGCATCGAAGGGCAGTTCGGGTTGTGCCGGCAGGTCCTCCTCCGCCGCCGCCACTTCGACCTCCGGCTCCGGGGGACGTGGAGGCATGGGCTCCAGCGCGGTATCGACCTCTGCCCGGTCAGGATCTGGCTGCAGGAAGGGTTCCAGGGCCGGATGGGGTCGCCGGGCCGTTCGTCTGCGCAGGGAAGGATGGCGCGGACGGAGGTAGAGCCAGATGACCACGCCGGTGATGAGGAGCAGTACCAGCCCTGCACCGAGCAGCCACATCATGCGTTCCCGTCAGGCATTGACGGCCATTTTCATGGCCCGCTCCATATCGACCGCCACCAGGCGCGAGACACCCGCCTCCTGCATGGTGACCCCGATCAGGTGACCGGCCATTTCCATGGTGATCTTGTTGTGGGTGATGATGACGAACTGGATCTCGTCGGACATCGCACGGACGATGTCGCAGAGCCTGCCGACATTGGCATCGTCCAGCGGCGCGTCCACTTCGTCCATGATGCAGAAGGGGGCCGGGTTGAGCTTGAAGATGGCAAAGACGAAGGCCACCGCGGTGAGCGCCTTCTCGCCCCCGGAGAGCAGGTGGATGGTGCTGTTGCGCTTGCCCGGGGGCCGCGCCATGACCGTGACCCCCGCCTCGAGCAGGTCGTCGGAGGTCAGCTCCAGATAGGCGTGCCCGCCACCGAACAGACGGGGAAAGAGGCTCTGCAGGCCGCTGTTGACCCGATCGAAGGTCTCCTTGAAACGGGAGCGGGTTTCCCGGTCGATCTTCTGAATCGCCCGCTCGAGGGTCTCCAGCGCCTCGGTCAGGTCGGCATGCTGGGCATCGATGTACTCCTTGCGCTCGGACTCCTGGCGGTACTCCTCGATGGCGGCAAGGTTGATCGGTCCGAGACGCTGGATCCGGCGCTCCACCGCCTCGATGGCGGCGGCCAGCCCTTCCTCGTCCGGTGCCGGTTCCCGCCGTTGCAGTTCCGCGAGCAGCTCGGCGGGATCGAAGTCGGTCTTCGCGAGTTGCCGGCGCAGGCTCTCGATCTCCACCTCGACCTCGCGCTGCGCCACCCGGGCCTGTTCGAGCCGGTCGCGACATTCCTGAATGCGCTGGTCGACGGCGCTGCGGTTCTGTTCGATTTCCCGCAGGCGGTTGTCCAGGGACTGGACCTCCTCGCGGGCGGCATTGAGCAGCTGCTCCGACTCGAGGCGCTCCTCCAGCAGCTCCCGCAGCCGCTGTTCCATGCCGGGAATGGGCGCGCCCGCCTGTTCGGCGCCCTCGCGTAACTGACGGCAGCGCTCCTCCAGCTGCTCCAGCAGCCGGCGGTTGCGCTCCAGGGTACGGTCCAGTGTCTCCTGCCGGCTCTCCAGGGACTGTCGTTCCAGGGCCAGGCGGTGGCTCTCCGTCTGGCATTGCTGCCAGTTCTCCCGGGCCTGCTGCAGGGCCCGTTGCAGCCGATCGCGTTCCGCCTCAAGGGCCTGGCGGCGCAGGGCCAGGTCGCTGTATTCCTGCCTCGCCTCCTCCAGCAGCCGCACCGCCTCCTCCAGGGCCCCCTGGTCCTGCTGCAGCTGGCTCTGCAGGGTGGCAACTTCGACCTCGAGCTCCTCCCGGCGCCTGTGTCCCTGTGCCAGTCGGGCCTCCAGGGTGGCCAGTTCCGCCTGGTCGCGACGCAGCACCTCCTGCGCCT
>RFJX01000253.1 GCA_003694425.1 Gammaproteobacteria bacterium | reverse complement strand
CGCCAGGACCACTTCGCCTGGTTCGAGACTCGCCACCGTGGACGCCCCTGGTACGTGGTCGTGTACGGCTACTATCCGGACCGCGAGCGGGCCCGTGCCGCCCTCGCGCGATTGCCCGCCTCCCTGAAGAAGGGCCGTCCCTGGTTGCGGCGGGTGGGCGAGATCCAGCAGATCCTGCGCGGCTGAACGAGAGCCGCGACTGCGGCCACCCCGCCTGGCGACACTCGCCTGGCGCCCCCGAGCCGGGGCCGGGCAGTTCTCCCCCGCTGTTTGGAGCGTCGTTCCGCATTGCGGTAAGATAGCCCGTTCCGCCGAACCATTCGGCCGCCCTTCAGGGCCTTGGTCCACGAACAAACATCGGGTCGCCGGCGGCCACCATGCAGCCCGCGGCCCGCGGAACTTGAAGAGGTCAATCATGAGCCACGGCAGATTGCCTGCGCAGCAGGGCCTTTATCAGCCACGCCACGAACACGACAATTGTGGTGTCGGGTTCGTGGCCGATATCAAGGGCCGCAAGAAGCACGAGATCGTCACCCAGGGCCTGGGGATCCTCTGCCGGCTGGCCCACCGGGGCGCGGTGGGGGCCGATCCCAGGGCGGGTGACGGAGCCGGGATCCTCACCCAGATCCCGGACGAATTCTTCCGCGCGGTGCTTCCCTTCGAGCTGCCCGCGCCCGGCGAGTATGCCGTGGCCCAGCTGTTCCTGCCGCGTGACGAGAAGGCCCGGGCCCTGTGCGAGCGGACCATCGAGGAGCAGGTGAGGGCCGACGGCCATGCCGTCCTCGGCTGGCGCGACGTGCCGGTGGACAATCGCGACCTCGGCGAGAGCGTTCTGCCGAGCGAGCCGGTCAGCCGCCAGCTGTTCGTCGGCCGCGCCGACAGTTGCACCGATCAGGATCACTTCGAGCGGCGCCTGTACATCGTCCGCAAGCGGGCCGAGAACGCCATGGCTGAATGCGGCCATGACCGCACCAGCTGCTATTTCGCCTCCTTCTCCAGCCGCACGGTCAACTACAAGGGCATGCTCATGGGGGAGCAGGTCACCAGCTACTATCCCGACCTGCACGATGAACGCTACGTCTCGGCCCTGGCCCTGGTCCATCAGCGCTTCTCCACCAATACCTTCCCGACCTGGGACCTGGCCCAGCCCTTCCGCATGATCTGCCACAACGGCGAGATCAACACCCTGCGCGGCAACGTCAACTGGATGGCGGCCCGCCGCCATACCATGAAATCGAAGATCCTGGGCGAGGACCTCGACGACATCTGGCCGCTGATCCCCGAGGGGCAGTCCGACTCCGCCTGTTTCGACAATGCCCTGGAGCTGCTGGTGATGGGGGGCTACTCGCTGGCCCACGCGATGATGATCCTGATCCCGGAGGCCTGGTCCGGAAACCGGCTGATGGACGAGGAGCGGCGCGCCTTCTACGAGTATCACGCCGCCCTGATGGAGCCGTGGGACGGTCCGGCGGCGGTGGCCTTCACCGACGGACGCCAGATCGGCGCCACCCTGGACCGCAACGGCCTGCGCCCTGCCCGTTATCTCGTCACCCGCGATGGCCTGGTGGTGATGGCCTCGGAGATGGGGGTGCTGGAGATCCCGGAGGAGCAGATCGTCCGGAAGTGGCGCCTGCAGCCCGGCAAGATGCTGCTGCTGGACCTGGAGCAGGGCCGCATCATCGATGACGCCGAACTCAAGTGCGATCTGGCCCGCTCCCACCCCTATCAGGAGTGGCTCGACCGGACCCAGATCCTGCTGGACGAGCTGCCGGCCGACGTGGCGCCGATGGCGCCGGCCGAGGATGTGCTGCTGGACGCCCAGCAGGCCTTCGGCTATACCCAGGAGGACATCAAGTTCCTGCTCACGCCGATGGTGCTCACCGGCCAGGAGGCCATCGGCTCCATGGGTGCGGACAACCCGCCCTCGGTGCTCTCGAACAGGCCCAAGCATCTCTCGAGCTATTTCAAGCAGAAGTTCGCCCAGGTCACCAACCCGCCGATCGACCCGATCCGCGAGGAGCTGGTGATGTCGCTGGTCTCCCTCATCGGCCCGCGCCCGAACCTGCTGGGGCTGGACGAGGCCGGCACCCACTGGCGCCTGGAGGTGGCGCAGCCGGTGCTGACCAATGCCGACCTGGAGCGGATCCGGCACATCGAGGACTCCTCGGGCGGTGCCTTCCGGACCCGTACCCTGCAGATGGTCTACCCGGCGGCCGAGGGCGCGGCCGGGATGGGCCCGGCCCTGGAGCGCCTGTGCAGCGAGGCCGAGCAGGCGGTCCTCGACGACTACAACATCCTGATCCTGTCGGATCGCAAGTCGAACGCCGATTTCATCGCCATTCCGGCCCTGCTGGCCACCTCGGCGGTGCATCACCATCTGATCCGGAAGGGGCTGCGCACCAGCTCCGGGCTGGTGGTCGAGACCGGGGCCGCGCTGGAGGTCCACCACTTCGCCACCCTGGCCGGTTACGGTGCCGAGGCGATCAACCCCTACCTTGCCTTCGATACCATCGAGAACCTGCTTCCCACCCTGCCGGAGGAGATCGGGTTCGAGGAGGCGCAGGCGCGCTACATCAAGGCGCTGGGCAAGGGGCTGATGAAGGTGATGTCGAAGATGGGCATCTCCACCTATCAGAGTTATTGCGGGGCGCAAATCTTCGATGCCATCGGCCTGGCGAAGGAGTTCGTCGACCGCCATTTCGCCGGCACCGACACCGTGGTAGAGGGGGTCGGCCTGAAGGAGGTGGCCGAGGAGGCGGTGCGCTGGCATCACCAGGCCTACGGCAACGACCTGGTCTACCGGAACCAGCTCGATGTGGGGGGCGACTACGCCTGGCGCCTGCGCGGCGAGGAGCACGTCTGGACCCCCGAGACCGTTGCCCGGCTGCAGCACGCCGTGCGCAGCAACAGCTGGGAGAACTACGAGGAGTTCGCCCGCCACATCAACGAGCAGAACGAACGCCTGCTGACCCTGCGTGGACTGCTGGAGTTCGACTGGGCCGAGCAGCCGGTGCCGCTGGAGGAGGTCGAGCCCGCCAGTGAGATCGTCAAGCGCTTCGCCACCGGGGCGATGTCCTTCGGCTCCATCTCCTACGAGGCCCACTCCACCCTGGCCCGGGCGATGAACGCCATCGGCGGCAAGTCGAACACCGGCGAGGGGGGCGAGGAGGCGGAGCGCTTCAACCCGCTGCCGGACGGCTCCCCCAACCCTGAGCGGTCGGCGATCAAGCAGGTGGCCTCGGGGCGCTTCGGCGTCACCACCGAATACCTGGTCAACGCCGACGACATCCAGATCAAGATGGCCCAGGG
>RFJX01000252.1 GCA_003694425.1 Gammaproteobacteria bacterium | reverse complement strand
GTCCCAGCCCCTGGCGGGTGCACTCGCCGTACAGGAGTTCGTAGTCGGACAGCGGCACCACCTTGCGCTCGATGAGGTCGCGGTAGCGCTCGGTGACGGCATTGCCCGCCACGTCCAGATAGGTCTCCGGGGTGTCGTCGTCGAGGGCGATGTCGGCATCGTGCAGCACCTCGCCCTTGACCACCGTGGCACCCGCCTCGCGCAGCTCGCCGACGAGCCGGCGTGCGGTGTCGATGTCCTGGTTGAAGAAGGTGCCGATCTCCGGCAGGAACAGCGGCGGCCGGCCGTCGGCCAGTTCGTGGTCGTGCAGGGTGAAGGAACGCATCGGATGACGTCCTCGGTTCAGTATTGCAGGAAGCGTTCGAGCATGTGCAGGCCGGCCGGCCCGCTCTTCTCGGGATGGAACTGCAGCCCGGTCACGGCGCCACGCGTGACGGCAGCGCAGATCGTCACGCCATCGTAGTCGCAGTCGGCCAGACGGTCTTCCGCCCGATCCGGCTGCAGGTGGAAGGAGTGCACCAGATAGACCCAGGTCCCTTCCTGGCTCCCCTCCAGCACCGTGCCTTCCCAGCCGCTGCGGCCCGGCGGCAGATGGAGCCGGGTCCAGCCGGTATGCGGAATGCGGTGGGGGCGACCGTCGGTACCGGTGGCCGGGATCGGCGCTACCCGGCCGGGGACCAGGCCGAGTCCCGTGTGCTCGCCGAACTCCTCGCTTGCGTCGGCCAGCATCTGCATGCCGAGGCAGATCGCGAGCAGCGGTGTGCCTGCGGCAACCGCCTCACGCAGTGCCTGGTCGAGTCCGCGCTCGCGCAGCCCGGCCATGCCATCGGCGAATGCCCCCACCCCCGGCAGGACCAGTCTGGACGCCCGGCGCACCTCATCGGGGTCACCACTGAGCAGCGGGACACCGCCACTGACCTCCACCGCCCGGCTGACGCTGTAGAGGTTGCCGAGCCCGTGGTCGACGATGGTCACTTCCCGCCTCACGGTCTCCGCAGCTCCAGTCCGGCCGCCAGTCCCCGCTCCCGGATCTGCTCCAGGGTGGCGCGCTCGTAGTGCAGGATATCGGCCATGGCCACGGCGTCGGCATGCCCCTCGCGCACCACCTCGACCAGGTGTTCTGCCGACCCCATGCCACCGCTGGCGATCACCGGTACCGGCACCACATCGGCGACCGCCCGGACCAGGGCCACGTCGAAGCCGCTGCGGGTCCCCTCGCGGTCGACCGAAGTCAGCATGACCTCACCGGCGCCGAGATCCACCGCCCGCCGCACCCATTCGATCACGTCCAGGCCGGTACGCTCGCGCCCGTTGTCGGTGTAGGCCTCCCACCGGCCCTCACCCTGCGCCTTGGCCTCGACCGAGAGCACCATGCACTGCGTGCCGAAGCGCCGGGCGACCTCGCTGATCAGTTCCGGGCGCTGCACCGCCGCGGTATTGATCGCCACCTTGTCGGCGCCGGCCCGCAGGATCTCGCGCACGTCGTCCACCGAGCGCAGGCCGCCGCCCACGGTCATCGGCACGAAGATGTCACGGGCGGTCTGGCGCACGATCTCGTGCAGGCTGTTGCGGCCGTAGAGGCTGGCCACCACGTCCATGTAGATCAGCTCGTCGGCCCCCGCCTGGTAATATCGCCGGGCGTGCTCGCCGGGATCGCCGATGACCCGCAGCCCCTCCAGGTGGATCCCCTTGATGAGGTTCGGTCCCTTGACGTCGAGCCGGGCGATGAGGCGGACCGCGGTCAAGGATTGTGCGCCTCGTGCCAGACCGCGTGACGCAGCTTCCACTCACCATTTTCCTTTTTCCACAGGTGCGGCGAGCGGGCGCTGTCGATCACCTCCCAGAAGCGCTCCTCGGTGATCCCCATGTAGTCGAGTATTTCCCGGAAGTACTTCTTCGGAAATTCGGCGTCGAATCGCTTGACCAGCGCCACTCCCTCCTCCCGGGTGATCTTGCCGTTGCGGATCTCCTGGGCGGCATCATAGGTGGCGCGGCCGATGCCGAACTTGATGAAGGTGGTGTAGTAGTGCAGCGGGTCGATGCGGTCGTCGATCGAGCTGTATTTGGAGTAGGAGCCCTCAGTGCGCTCCGGATTGGTGCGGAAGCCGGTGTGTTCGGCAGCGTAGTAGAAGCACTCCTGCGGGTCCCAGCGCAGGTAGTAGCCGAGATAGTGGACCTGGGTGCCGGTCTGCTCCAGGCGCTCACCGTCCAGCGGCAGGTAGGGGTTGAGATCGCGCCGGTCGACGCCGTGACGCTCGATCAGCTCGGTGGCCGGCACGCCCCCCAGGTGCAGGTCCCGGATATCCACGCGGCTGTTGTAGAAGAAGGACATGTCCATGGTCGGACGGTCGTTGTCCTCGATGTTGTTGCCGTACTCGGCCTGGTTCTCGCCGTAGAAGACCAGCGGGATGTCGTACAGCACCGACATGCGCGGCCCGACCAGCTTCTGTCCGATGATGAAGGGCTGGAAGGGGTGGACCAGGTTCTCGAAGGCCAGCCGGGTGAGCAGCCGGTGCAGGCGGCCGTTCGGCGTGTAGAGATAGTTGTCCAGCCCCGAGTCGATCCAGGCACGGAAGTTCTGCCAGCCGATCTCGGTATAGACATGGGGCGACCAGGTGACGGTCAGTGGGTTCATCCCGTACTTGTACTTGAGGATGTGCGCGGTGAAGGCGCTGTCCTTGCCACCGCTGCCGGGCACGATGCAGTCGTAGGAACCGTCGCGGCTGCGGTGGCGATCACACAGTTCGATCAGCTCCCGTTCCCGCTCGGCCCAGTCGATCGTCTCCTTGATGCGGGCATAGCGGCAGGCGGAGCAGACCCCCTCCTCGTCGAACTCGATGGTCGGCTTTCGATCGCCGGGGCGATTCCTGAACTCCACCACGCTCGAGGGACGCTGGTTGGAGATCACGCAACTGCGGCAGAAACGCACCTCGGGCGGCAGTCCATACTTGACCTCGAGCCCGTCGGCGTCGCGTACTTCGATGATTTGGTTGTCGCTCATGTTCCTCCTGTTCGATCAGTCCCGGAGCGCGCCAGGCGCAACTCCAGCAGGCGCAGGTCCTCCTTGGTATCGATGTCCAGCGAGCGCTCCGCCGGCATCCGGTAGGGCACCGCGCTGGTGTAGTCCAGATCCCCGGTGCGCTGCAGCCACGCGACCTCGGCGACGTAGACCGCGCCGTTGAGCAGCAGCACCTCCGGGGCCTCCTGCCGCCGCGATGGCACCGGACCCGGCAGCAGAGGCCGCAAACGGCCGTCCGACCCCTCGGTGAACATCCACCAGGGGCTCTTGTCGGCGGCGGTGACGGTGACGCACAGCGGTGCCCCCATCTCCAGGCAACGGGCGATGGCGCCCTCGATGTCCGCCGCGGCGCGCAACGGCGAGGTCGGCTGCAGCAGCACCACGTAGTCGTAGCCGGGGCAACGCTCCAGCGCGTCGAGCAAGACTGCTACGCCGGGAGTGGTGTCCTGCGCCAGTCCCACCGGCCGCGGCAGTGGCTCGGCCCCGAGCGCCGCAGCCAGTTCCAGGATCTCCGCATCCTCGCTGCTCACCACGATGCGGTCGAGACCGTTGACCGCCTGCGCCGCCTCCAGCGTGTAGGCCAGCAGCGGGCGTCCGGCCACCTCGCGCACGTTCTTGCGTGGCACCCCCTTGGATCCGCCGCGGGCCGGAACAACCGCCAGAAAGCTTTTGCCGGCGATCACCGGAACACCCCCGGGAAGTCCTCGTTGGCCCGGCGCAGGTCCTCGTGCCGTCCGATGTCCAGCCAGTAGCCATGGACCGGGTGACAGCGGGCGGGATGACCAGCCTCGAGCAGGCGTTCGAACAGCTCCGGCATATCGAAGAAGCTGTCCTGAGGGACATGGTCCAGGGCCTGGGGCGAGAGTGCGTAGATCCCGGCGTTGACCAGGGCCCGGTGCACCGGCTTCTCCTCGAGGCCGGTGATGGTCTCCTCCTCGGCACGCACCACACCGAAGGGGATCTGGTACTCGTATTCACGCACCGCCATCGTGGCCCAGGCGCCCGACGACTGGTGGGCATCCAGCAGATCGGCATAGTCCACCGTGGTGAGCAGATCGGCATTGGTCACCAGCAGCGGCAACGACGGGCGCTCCGGCAGCAGCGACAGTGCGCCGGCGGTCCCCATGCGCTTGTCCTCGCGCAGGTAGCGGATCTCGG
>RFJX01000251.1 GCA_003694425.1 Gammaproteobacteria bacterium | reverse complement strand
GCGCACCACCGCGGATGAGCTGCTGCTGGTGGAAGGGGGCCGGGTCGAACCCTTCCCCGGCGACCTTGATGACTATGCGGGCCGGGTCACCACCAGCTCGGGCGGTGCCGGCACGGCGAGCACGGCCGCCCATGGCGCCGCGGCCCGGCAGGCCCGGCGCCGCGAGGCGGCGCTGGCGAGACAGCGACGCCAGCCCCTCGTCAGAGAGGTCCGGACGGTGGAACAGGAGCTGGAGGATCGCCAGCACCTGCTGGCCGGGATCGAACAGGAACTGGCCCGACCGGAGCTCTATGCAGAGGCGGACGACGGGCGGCTGCAGGAGCTGATGGTACGTCAGGGCTCCCTGCGCAAGGAGATCGCCGCCCTGGAGGGACGCTGGCTGGAACTTCAGGAGCGGCTGGAGTCAATGGAATGATGGAAGACGCAATCTCACCCGAAGCGGCCGTTGCCGCGCACCCCTTCACCCGCCTCGACCCCACCACCCTGATCGAGGCGGTCGAGGCCCGTGGCCTGCGCTGCGACGGCCGGCTGCTGGCCCTGAACAGCTACGAGAACCGGGTCTGGCAGGTGGGACTGGAGGATGACGCGCCGGTGATCGTCAAGTTCTACCGGCCGGGGCGCTGGAGCGACGCGGCGATCGAGGAGGAGCACGCCTATACCATGGAACTGGCCGCGGCCGGGCTGCCGGTGGTGCCGCCGCTCGCCGGCCCGGACGGCAGGACCCTCTATCACCACGGTCCCTGGCGCCTGGCGATCTACCCCCGCCACGGCGGTCGGGCCCCCGAACTGGACAACCCCACCCATCTGAGACAGCTCGGACGGACCCTGGCCAGGATCCACAACATCGGCGCGACCACCCCGTTCCGTCACCGTCCCCTCATCGACCTCGAGCGGCTCGGCACCCGCTCGCGCGACTACCTGCTGGAGCACGACTGGCTGCCGCCGGAACTGCGCGGGGCCTACGAGAGCCTGACGGCAGACCTGCTGATCGCGATCGGGGCCGCCTTCGCGAGGGCCGGGGACTACACCCGGCTGCGTCTGCACGGGGACTGCCACCCCGGCAACATCCTGTGGCGGGACGAGGCCCCCAGTCTGGTCGATTTCGACGACGCCCGTACCGGCCCCGCCATCCAGGACCTGTGGATGTTCCTCTCCGGGGACCGGGAATACATGAGCCGGCGGCTCGGCGAGCTGATCGAGGGCTATACCCTGTTCCGTGACTTCGATCCGCGCGAGCTCAACCTGGTCGAGGCGCTGCGGACCCTGCGTATGATGCATCACGCCGCCTGGCTCGCCCGCCGCTGGGACGATCCGGCCTTTCCCCGCGCCTTCTCCGACATCACCTCGCCCCGCTACTGGGACGAGCACATCCTGATGCTGCGGGAACAGGCCGCCATGCTGCAGGAGCCGCCGCTGGTGCTCGAGTGAGGCCTGATCAACCTACCGGGCGGGCAAAAAGGGTGATGGCCAGCAACAGCACGGCCAGCAGGGCGAAGGCCATCGCCCGACCGTGCTCCCCCCGCCGGCGGGCCAGCCATTGCGCGGTCACCGTCTGCGCCAGGTAGTAGGCGGCGAAGGCCTGCGAGGCCCAGGTGATGATCTCGAAGATGTTGGCCAGCCAGATCAGGGCGATGGCCAGGGCCGTGACGAGGGCATAGGCCCGCCGCGACGAAAGCCAGCCCCCGGTCCGTTCCGCCAGCAGTCCCCCCGAGCCGAGGGTATCGGCCACCGCGGCGCTGAACTGGCTCATCACCGCCGCCACGATCAGCATCAGTGGCAGTACCGTGGCGACGTGGCTGGTGATGGTGATGATCGCGGTCTCGTCCACCTTGCCTTCAGGGAGATAGCCCAGCAGGGGGGTGACCAGGGCGATGAAGACCAGATAGATCGCTCCGGAGAGGAGCTGGGCCAGGCGCATGCTGCGGATGCGCAGCTGCTGCGGGTACTCCTCGCCGAGATAGCGCGAGGTCTCGAAGCCCTGCACCACCAGCAGGATGCCGGCCAGCATCCGCAGTCGCTCCGTGAGTGAATAGCCGCCGTCCGGGATGGGGTAGAAGGGGACCATCGTCAGGTCGTGCCGGGCCAGGCCGATCAGCAGGGCCGCGATGATGGACAGCTTGATCGAGACCGCCAGTTCCTCCAGAAACTCGAGCCCGTGCAGTCCGCGCACCAGGCCGGTGAGACCGATGAAGGCGAGGATGGCGGTGGTCAGGGCCTGGGCGGCCGGGCCGTGGGAGAGTCCGGAGGGCTCCAGAACGAAGGCGGCCAGCAGCCGCAGGTAGAAGGCCACGGAGAGGATGTAGGCCAGCCCAGCAGCAGGTCACCCAGGTGCTCGGCGCGCAGCAGGAAGGCGGGCGGGGCCGACTCGGCCAGCAGCGGCTCGGCATGGGCGATGTTGTAGCGCACCGCCGCACCGATGGCATAGGCCAGCACTACCACCACGCCCATTGCCAGCACCGCCCGGCTCCCGGCGATGTCGGCCAGCAGCGGCGCCACCACCAGGAAGCCGCTGCCGATGATCGAGGCCAGGGGGGTCACCGTGGCCCGCCAGTAGTGCGCGCGGCGTACGGCCGGGTGCAGCAGCACCCCGAGCAGTGCCAGGGCCGAAGACAGCAGCAGGAGGTCCAGGCGGGTCATGCCGATCCCGTGCCTGGAGCGGTTCGCTCAGGCCGCGAAGGGGTCCTGCAGGAGGATGGTCTCGCTGCGCTCGGGGCCGGTGGAGATGATGGCGACCGGCACCCCGGTCAGCTCCTCGAGCCGGTCCAGGTAGCGGCGGGCGTTGTCCGGCAGCTCGGAGAGGTCCCGGGCCCCGGCGGTGGAACCGGTCCAGCCCGGCAGGTTTTCATAGATCGGCTCGCAGCGGCCGATGGCGTCGGCCCCCATCGGCGGGGTCTCCATCACCTCGCCGTCGAGCCGGTAGGCGGTACAGACCCGGACCGTCTGCAGGCCGTCGAGGACGTCCAGCTTGGTCATGCACAGCCCGGTGAGGCTGTTCAGATAGCAGGCGCGCCGCACGGCCACCGCGTCGAACCAGCCGCAGCGCCGCGGGCGGCCGGTGGTGGCGCCGAACTCCTGCCCCCGGCTCGCCAGCCGCTCCCCGATCTTGTCCTTCAGCTCGGTGGGGAAGGGCCCGCCACCCACCCGGGTGGTGTAGGCCTTGGTGATCCCGAGCACATAGTCGAAATCGCAGGGTCCGACTCCGGTGCCCACCGCCGCCCCGCCGGCCGTGGTGTTGGAGGAGGTGACATAGGGATAGGTGCCGTGGTCGATGTCCAGCAGGGACCCCTGGGCACCCTCGAACAGGATGTTGCTGCCCGCGGCCCGCAGGTCGTGCAGGCAGGTGGTGATGTCGCCGATCAGTGGGACCAGCTCCTCGGCCTGGGCCAGCAGTCCCTCCAGCACCGCCGCCGGATCGGCCGCCTCCGCTCCGTAGTAGCGGGTGAGCAGGAAGTTGTGGTAGTCGAGCAGCCCCCGCAGCTTCTCCTCCACCACCGCGGGATGGCGCAGGTCCCCCATGCGCAGGGCGCGCCGGGCCACCTTGTCCTCGTAGGCCGGGCCGATGCCGCGGCCGGTGGTGCCGATGGCCTTGCGGCCGCTGGCGCTCTCGCGGGCCTTGTCGAGCAGGACGTGGCTGGGCAGGATGACCGGGCAGGCTGGGCTGATCGCCAGCCGCTCGCGGGCCGGGATCCCCTCGCCCTCGATCCGCCCGATTTCCTCGAGCAGGGCCTCCGGCGAGAGCACTACGCCATTGCCGATCAGGCACTCCACCCCCTCATGGAGGATGCCGGAGGGCAACAGGTGCAGAATGGTCCTGCGGTCGCCGATGACCACGGTGTGGCCGGCGTTGTGCCCTCCCTGGAAGCGGACCACGGCGGCGACCTGCTCGGTCAGCATGTCCACCACCTTGCCCTTGCCCTCGTCCCCCCACTGGGTCCCGATTACGACGATGTTCTTGCCCATGTCCTTTCCAGATGGTTGTGCCGTCCGGCCGGGTGCCGGCCACTCGTTGCTATTTCGTCCGCTCCAGTTTCCAGCGGCCGTCGACCTTCACCAGCCGCTGGCTGCAGCCCAGCGCCGCGGGGTCGTGGTGCTCCCCCTCCAGGCCGCGGATCACCCTGCGCCCCTCCCGGCGCAACCGAGCCACCTCGGCCTCCAGATCCGGGTCGTCGACGGCCGGGGCATGGATGGCCTCGACGGCCCCGGGTCGCAGCGGGCTGAGCCCCGCGAGGAACTTGAGGTCGATGGTGAAGCCGGTGGCCGGCCGGTCCCGGCCGAAGACCCGTCCGATCCCGTCGTAGCGTCCCCCGGTGGCAATGGGACGGGCCTGCCCCTCCATGAAGGCGCTGAACAGGATCCCGGTATGGTAGTGGTAGCCCCGCAATTCGGCGAAGTCGAAATCGGCCACCACCGAGGGGCAGTAGCGCTCCAGTGCATCCGCCAGCCGATCCAGACCGGCAAGGGCCCGGGCCACGGCCTCGATCTCTCCCAGCTGCTCGCGCGCCCAGTCGAGCTGAGCGCGCCCTCCGGCCAGACCGATCAGCCCGCGGATCCTGCCTGCCAGCTTGGAGTCCAGACCCCACCTGTCCAGCAGGGCCTGCAGATCCGGCACCGCCTTGCGCTGGAGGATGTCCAGCAGCAGGGCGCGGTCCTCCTCATCCAGTCCGGCCGCCTCGAACAGGGCACAGGCGACCCCGGCATGGCCCACCACCAGGTGCACGCGACCGGCCTCCGCAAGGGCCA
The DNA here is from genome assembly GCA_003694425.1 of Gammaproteobacteria bacterium. GTDB lineage: Bacteria > Pseudomonadota > Gammaproteobacteria > J113 > J113 > J113. Next base: position 7,234 of record RFJX01000251.1, on the reverse strand, counting down.
GGGCCTCCAGCATCAGCCGCACCACCTCGATGTCGCTGTCGATGCCGGCATGGCCGTAGAGCTCGGCCCCGAGCTGCAGCGGGATCCGGGTGCCCCCGGGGCCATCGGGCACGGTCCGCAGCACCGGTCCCAGATAGCAGAGCCTCGTGGTGGTCTCCCGGCGCAGGCGGTGGGCGTCGATCCGTGCCACCTGCGGCGTCATGTCGGGCCGCACCCCCAGCAGTCTGCCGCTGAGCTGATCGGTCAGCTTGAAGGTCTGCAGGTCGAGATCGTGCCCCACCCCGGTGAGCAACGACTCGAGATATTCGATCAGCGGCGGGATGACCTGTTCGTAGCCCCAGCAGTCGAACAGGTCCAGCAGCCGCCGGCGCAGCAGCTCGACCCGGGCGGCCTGCTCCGGCAGCAGTTCCTCCACCCCCTCCGGCAGCAGCCAGCGTTCCCCTCGCAATGGCATCAGCTCACTCCGTACATCAGCAGCAGACCGGTCAGCATGGCCCCGAACCCGCACACCCTCAGGGTCCGGTCATCGAGCCGGGAGGCCGCCAGCAGCATGCGGCGGTAGGCCGCTGGATTCAGGAAGGGCATGATCCCCTCGAGTATCAGCAGCAGGGAAAAGGCGAGCAGGAAGGTCTGCCACATCTGACCGGCGACAGTCACCCCGTGGCGGAGGTGACTACCGCCCCTCCGGCTTCTTGAAGTAGTCGAAGAACTCCGAGCCGGGGTCCACGATCAGCAGGTCCCCCTTGCTCCGGAAGCTGTTCCGGTAGGCATCGAGGCTGCGATAGAAGCTGAAGAACTCCGGGTCCTGTTCATACGCCGTGGCATAGGTCTCGGCAGCGGCCGCGTCACCCTCGCCGCGGAGGATCTCGGCGTCCCGGTAGGCCTTGGCCAGCAGCACGGTGCGCTCGCGATCGGCCTGGGCCCGGATCTTCTCGGCCTCCTCGGCGCCACGCGAGCGGAAGGTGCGGGCCACGCGTTCACGCTCGGCGCGCATGCGGGCATAGACCGAATTGCTCACTTCCGGCGGCAGGTCGATACGCTTGACCCTCACGTCGACCACCTTCACCCCGAGGTCACGGCCCGCCTGATCCGCCTTCTGCGTGACGATGCCCATGATCTCGGCCCGCTCGCCGGCCACCACCTCCTGGACGGATCGCTTGCCGAACTCGCTGCGCAGGCCGTCGTTCACCTTCTGGTAGAGCAGCAGCGCGGCCCGGCGCATGTCCCCGCCGGCGGTGGCCTTGTAGAAGGTCTCCAGGTCCTGGATGCGCCACTTGACGAAGGAATCCACGATCACGTCCTTCTTCTCGCTGGTCAGGAAGCGTTCCGGCTCCGCGTCCAGGGTCAGGAGACGCCGCTCGAAGTAGCGGACATTGTTGATGAAGGGGATCTTGAAATGCAGTCCCGGTCCGAAGTCCGAGCGCTGGATCTTGCCCAGCTTGAGCAGGATCGCCTGTTCCCGCTCATCCACCACGAACACGCTCTGGCTGCCGAGCAGCAGTGCGACGACGATGAGGATGATCCATCTCATGTTCATCAGCGGCTCCCCCTCGTGCGGCTGCGGCTCTCCTGTAGGCGTTCGCGACGCTCCTGCAGGTCCTGCACCGCGGTGCCCAGGGCCGGATGCGGCAGGGCGGTGGCCGCCTCGCTCTTGCTCGTGCTCATGCGCTCCAGCGGCAGATAGATGATGTTTTCCGAATCGCTGTCCAGCAGGACCTTGCTGGAGCGGCTCAGGACCGATTCGATGGTGTCGATGTAGAGCCTCTCCCGGGTCACCTCGGGCGCCTTGCGGTATTCGGTCAGCAGCTTGAGGAAGCGCTGGGTCTCGCCCTGTGCGTCCGCCACCACCCGTTCCTTGTAGGCGTTGGCCTCCTCGCGCATGCGCGCCGCGCGGCCGCGTGCCTTGGGCAGGATGTCGTTGCGGTAGGCCTCCGCTTCGTTGATCAGGCGCTGTTCGTCCTCGCGCGCCTTGATGGCGTCGTCGAAGGCCGCCTTCACCGGTTCCGGCGGCTTGGCCGGCTGCATGTTGACGCTGGTGACCGTCAGCCCGGTCCTGTAATCGGAGAGCAGGCGCTGGATCAGCTCCTTGATCTGGGCCGCGATCTCGCTGCGCCCCTCGGTCAGGACATAGTCCATCTTGCTGCGGCCGATCACGGAGCGCACCGCGCTCTCGGTGGCGAGCCGCAGGGTGTTGTCGGGTCCGCGGTCGCGGAACAGATAGTCCTCGACCACGCCCACCTTGTACTGTACCGCCATCTCGATATCGATGATGTTCTCGTCCTGGGTGAGCATGGCCGCCTTGTGGGTGACCGAGCGGATACTGTCGACATCGACCTTCTCCACCTTCTCGATCGGCCGCGGCAGCCGCAGGTGGAAACCGGGGCCCATGGTGGTGGCGTACTTGCCGAAGCGAAGCACCACGCCCCGCTCGGCGGGCTGGATGATGTAGGCGACGTCCCAGATCAGATAGGCGACAAAGAGCAGGCCCGCGATCAGGAAATAGCCCCCCAGCGGGCCGGAGGTACCGCCGCCGCGGCGGGCGCCGCCACCGCCGAAGATGCCGCCGAAGCGCTCCTGCAACTTTTTCAGCAGCTCATCCAGATCAGGCGGGCCTTCCTGCCCACCCCGGCCGCCCCAGGGGTCACGACCACCATTGCCGCCAGGCTCGTTCCAGGCCATCTTCTGCTCCAGGTGAGAAATATCCGGGCATGCGAGCCATGCTCCGCCCCGCCCATACGAGCTGCGCATTTTAGCCCGGATGGCCGGGCGATTGCACACTTGCGGTGTCCTCGCGGCGGACCGGGCTCAGAAGGTGTTCCCGCCACCGCCCGCCACGGCCCTGGACACGGGACCTTCCCACCCTCCACCGATCACCTCATCCGGCTCCAGGCCGGCTTCACGGATCAGCGAGTCGAGGCGGGCCGGCTCGATCAGCAGCTCCAGTCTCCAGCCTCCATCCGCCAGCGACTCTTCGCTCTGAACCGCCTGCAGCTCGTGCAGACGGGCCCGGAGCCGCCCGGCGGCGGGAGGCAGCTCGAGCCGGAAAGCGCCCAGTCCGCGATGCAGGCGGCTGGCGACCGCCTCACGCAACAGGTCGAGGCCCGCACCAGTGCGGGCCGAGATCCAGACCCGGACCGGTTCTCCCCCGGAGTCGTATTCGACCCGGGGACCACCCTCCTCGAGGAGATCGATCTTGTTGCAGACCTCCAGCAGCGGAACCCCGTCGGCGCCGATCTCTTCCAGTACCGCCTCGACCTGCGCGACCTGCTCCTGTCGTTCCGGCTCGTGGGCATCGGTCACGTGAATCAGCAGATCGGCCAGACGGCTCTCCTCCAGGGTCGCCCGGAATGCCGCCACCAGCTCGTGCGGCAGATTGCGGATGAAGCCCACGGTATCGACGAGCACCACCCTTCCCGCCCCGGGCAGTTCCACCATGCGGTGGGTCGGGTCCAGGGTGGCGAAGAGCTGGTCCGCGGCGTAGGTGCCGGCACCGGTCAGCCGGTTGAAGAGGGTCGACTTGCCGGCGTTGGTGTAGCCGACCAGGGAAATCGTGGGCTGGGCCGCGCGGCGGCGCCGGCGGCGTCCCTGCTCGCGCTGCCGGCGCACCTTCTCCAGGCGGGCGCGGATATGCTTCATGCGCACGCCGATGAGCCGGCGGTCGGTCTCCAGCTGGGTCTCACCGGGTCCGCGCAGACCGATACCCCCCTTCTGCCTCTCCAGGTGGGACCAGCCCCGGACCAGCCGGGTCGAGAGGTGCTCGAGCTGGGCCAGCTCCACCTGCAGCTTGCCCTCGAAGGTCTGGGCCCGCTGGGCGAAGATGTCCAGGATCAGGCCGGAACGGTCCAGGACCCTCACCTCGCACAGCCGCTCCAGGTTGCGCTCCTGGGATGGAGTGAGTTCATGGTTGACCAGGACAAGGCCGGCACCGGTGCGCCGGGCGGCATCGCGGACCTCCTCGGCCTTGCCCTTGCCGATGAGATAGCGCGGCTCGGGCTCCGCCCGGCGGCCTGAGATCACCGCCGACGGCTCGGCCCCCGCGGATCGCGCGAGCAGCTCGAACTCCTCCAGCGGGTTGTCTTCACCGTGGAGGAAATCGAGCGATACGAGGATCGCCTGGCTGTTGCTGCGGGGGCGTTCGAACAATTGTCGTCCAGTCAGGGCCCGCGACCCTGCCGGGCGGGGCACCGGATACGCGCTGGCCGATGCTGCCGCGTTTCTGCCGCAGGGGCCCGCCGGCGGCCGGGCGATCGCCGGGAGATGTCAGTTCTGCGGTTCGCTGTTGTCGCTGCTATCGTTGTCACCACGTGGCAGGCGGATGTTACGGGCCGGTACGATGGTCGAGATGGCGTGCTTGTAGACCATCTGGCTCACCGAGTTGCGCAACAGCACCACGAACTGGTCGAAGGATTCGATCTGCCCCTGGAGCTTGATGCCGTTCACCAGGTAGATGGAGACCGGTACCCGTTCCTTGCGCAGAGTGTTGAGGAATGGTTCCTGCAGAGACTGCCCCTTGCTCATCGCTGTTCTCCTTGTTGTTATGGGAAACGCCGGTCCCGGCCGGCGTTCCGCGGTGTCAGGGGAACCTCTGAACTGGTCGTGGCACGCGGTTCCGTCGGTGGAATCCGCGCTGTCCGTGCCGCCAGTCCACGCAACGGATCGCCGTTCCGTGCGACTCCTGGCTGCAGCCGGCGGATTCTGCCTGACAACCCCACCGCGCCAGACCCGTAGCAGAGATCCCTGGACACCGTCCGGGAATCTGTCATGCAAGTGCTTGATATCCCCACAAGCTGACGACGGAGGCCGGCATCCGGACCGGCCTTTACCGCGAGATCGTGACCTGTACTCAAGCCCTGCTCGTTCTGTTTTGCTCCCACCTCGACCGGTCCGTTCCCACGGGAACTGCCGCAAAGGCAGCCCACCAGATCAGGATGCCCGATAGCGCATCCCCGGGGCCCTGCGGACGTACGAGCCGGTCCTCGGGCCCCCTTGTGGCCAGGTAGCCCGCCGATCCGGCACCAGATCGCGGACCGGCAGAGGCGGACCGGTCTGCTCAAGTATAGTCCATCAGGCAGAGGAGTTCAGGAAGGATTCCACCAGGACACGGGTCCTGTCTGTCAGGGCCGGGTCCAGGGCATCGAGCCAGTGCACCTCCCTGACTCCGCGGAACCAGGTCTCCTGCCGTTTGGCGAGCTGACAGGTGGCGATCACGGCCCGTTCGACCATCTGGCCGTATTCCAGTTCCCCTGCCAGGTGTTGCCATACCTGGCGATACCCCACCATGCGCATGGAGGGCAGTTCGGGGGAAAGGTCACCGCGGTGATAGAACCGCTCCACCTCCTCCACCAGCCCCCGTTCCAGCATCCCGCGGAAGCGGCGCTCCAGGCAGCCGCGCAACCAGGCCCGTGACGGGGGCCGCAGGCCGATGCGCAGGAGCCGGAAGGGGGCCGGAGCCGGGGCAGAGTCCCTGAGATGCCGGGAAAGCGGCTCACCGGTGGCCTCGTATACCTCGAGGGCACGCAGCAGCCGCTGCGGGTCATTGGGGTGGATGCGGGAGGCCGCGACCGGGTCCACCGCGGCGAGTCTCCGGTGCATGGCACCGGGCCCGAGCCGCCGCCACTCTTCCTGCAGGCGGCGGCGCAGCTCCGGGACCGCCGGCGGCAGCTCCGCCAGCCCCTGTTCCAGGGCGCGGAAATAGAGACCGGTGCCACCGACCAGGAGGGGCAGCCGCCCCTCTTCCCGCACCCCCTCGATCGCCTCCAGGGCATCACTGCGGAAGCGGGCGGCAGAATAACGCTCGGCCGGGTCGCAGATGTCGATGAGCCGGTGCGGCGCCCGGGCCAGGGTGGCGGCATCGGGCTTGGCGGTGCCGATGTCCAGACCCCGGTAGACCATGGCGGAATCGACGCTGATGATCCCCGCGCCGAGCCGCTCCACCAGGGCCACCGCCAGATCGGTCTTGCCGGTGCCGGTGGCCCCCAGGATCGCCACGACCGGCGGCAACGCTTCAGTCATCCACCTGCTCCAGCAGGGCCAGCAGGTCTCCCTCCTCCAGTACCCTCAGGCAGCGGCTGCGGGCGGCATCGTCCAGCTCCTCCAGGGCGGACAGCAGGCGCTCGTCCGTCGCCAGGCCCCGCGTGCCCCGGGCCGCCTCCGCCAGGGCCTCCAGCGCCTGTTCGGGGGTGGAGACCGGCTCCAGCGCCTCCAGCAGCCGTTGCGGATCGGCCCCCGCGAGGAGGGCCGGCACATGGGTCAGCACCAGCGCGCCACCTTCACGGCGCAACCCCAGGCCGAGCCGCTCCAGGCCGGTGAGCAGCTCGACGGAACAAGGCTCAGGACCCGCCTGCCGTTGCACCGGCAGCAGCAGGGGCTGGCTGCGCAGGGGGCCCTCTTCCAGCTGCATCCGCATCCGCCACTTCAGGGCCTCGCTCTCCGCCCTGGCCACGTCGATGAGCAACAGCACGTTTCCGCGCCGGGCGAGGAGACAGGTGCCGATCCGTGCCAGCGGCAGTGCTGCCGGGTCGGGAACCTCCCTTCCCTCGGCTGCGGATGGCCGGCAGGACGCGTCCACTGGCTCCCGCACGCCTTCAGGTCCGCGATGCGGGACCGGCCGGGCCGGGCGGGACAGTGGCAGCACGGACGAATGGCCGGACGCTCCGCGGGCCCGCAGCAGCGCCCCGAGCACGAAGTCGTGTACCTGGCGGGGCTCGCGGAACCTCACCTCGCTCTTGGCCGGATGGACATTGACATCGACCAGGGCAGGGTCAAGCTCCAGCTCCAGATACCACACCGGGTGCCGCCCCTCGGAAAGGGAATCCCCATAGGCCAGGCGGACCGCATGGAACAGGCCCTGGTCACGGATCCAGCGGCCATTGAGGAGCAGATACTGGCGGTCGCTCTGACTGCGCGATTGTCCCGCCTCCCCGAGCCAGCCCCCCAGTCTCATGCCGGTCGTGGCGGCCTCGACCCGCACGGCACCCTGGCGGAACCGGGCCCCGAGGACCCGGTCGAGCCGCTCCTCCTGGGCGGCGGCCGGGATCTCCAGCAACCGGCGCGCCCCCTGGCGCATGCGTACACGAAGGCCCGCGTGGCCCAGCGCCACCCGGCGCACCGTCTCGACCAGGTGATGCAGCTCGGTCCGTTCGCTGCGCAGGAACCGCCGCCGGACCGGCGTATTGAAGAACAGGTCCCTCACCTCCACGGTGGTCCCCTGCGGGTGGGCCGCCGGGACCGGCTG
>RFJX01000250.1 GCA_003694425.1 Gammaproteobacteria bacterium | reverse complement strand
GAACAACCTGCGCCGCAAGCCGACATTGCAGTCGCCAATTTCGTCAATGTCGGCGAGCGCACCAATGTCACCGGCTCGGCCCGCTTCCGCCGCCTGATCAAGGAGGGCGACTACGAGACCGCCGTCGAGGTGGCCCGCCAGCAGGTGGAGAACGGCGCCCAGATGATCGATATCAACATGGACGAGGGGATGCTCGACGCGGTGGAGGCGATGACCACCTTCCTCAATCTCATCGCCGCCGAGCCGGACATCTCCCGGGTGCCGGTGATGATCGACTCCTCCAAGTGGGAGGTGATCGAGGCCGCGCTCAAGTGCATCCAGGGCAAGCCGGTGGTCAATTCCATCAGCCTCAAGGAGGGCGAGGGGCCCTTCCGCGAACACGCCCGGCTGCTGCGGCGCTACGGCGCCGCGACCGTGATCATGGCCTTCGACGAGGAGGGCCAGGCCGAGAGCACCGAGCGGCGGTTCGCGATCTGCCAGCGGGCCTACCGGATCCTGACCGAAGAGCTGGACTTCCCGCCCCAGGACATCATCTTCGACCCCAACATCTTCGCGGTGGCGACCGGGATCCCGGAGCACAACGAGTACGCCCTCTCCTACTTCGAGGCCACCCGCCTGATCAAGGAGCACCTGCCCCACGCCCTGGTCAGCGGCGGGGTCTCCAACGTCTCCTTCTCCTTCCGTGGCAACGACGCGATGCGCGAGGCGATCCACGCCTGCTTCCTCTATCACGGGATCCAGGCGGGGATGGACATGGGGATCGTCAACGCCGGCCAGCTCGCCATCTACGAGGAGATCGAACCGGAGCTGCGCGAGCGGATCGAGGACGTGCTGTTCAACCGGCGCGAGGACGCCACCGAGCGGCTGCTCGAATACGCCGAACGGGTCAAGGGGGAGAAGCGGGAGCAGAAGGAGGACCTCAGCTGGCGCGAATGGCCGGTGGAAAAGCGGCTGGAGCACGCCCTGGTCAAGGGCATCGCCGACTACATCGAGGAGGATACGGAGGAGGCGCGGCTGCAGGTGGACCACCCGCTGCGGGTGATCGAGGGGCCGCTGATGGCGGGGATGAACGTGGTCGGAGACCTGTTCGGGGCCGGCAAGATGTTCCTGCCACAGGTGGTCAAGAGCGCCCGGGTGATGAAGAAGGCGGTGGCCCACCTCATCCCCTACATCGAGGCGCTCAAGGCCGGGGGGGATCGGAAGAACAGCGGAAAGATCGTCATGGCCACGGTCAAGGGCGATGTGCACGATATCGGCAAGAACATCGTCGGCGTGGTCCTGCAGTGCAACAACTTCGAAGTGATCGACCTCGGGGTGATGACCCCCTGCGAGAAGATCCTGGAGACCGCGCGCCGGGAGAATGCGGACATCATCGGCCTGTCCGGTCTCATCACCCCTTCCCTGGACGAGATGGTCCACGTGGCGAAGGAGATGCAGCGCCAGGACTTCGCGATCCCCCTGATGATCGGCGGGGCCACCACCTCGCGCGCCCACACCGCGGTCAAGATCGCGCCCTGCTACGAGCAGCCGGTGGTCTATGTCAAGGACGCCTCGCGTGCCGTGGGTGTCGCCACCTCGCTACTGAGCGAGGAGCTGCGCGAGCCCTTCGTTCAGAAACTGCGCACGGAATACGACTCGGTGCGGGAGCGCCACCAGGGCAAGCGGCGTGATCTCAGGATCATCACCCTGGAGGCGGCGCGGGAGAACCGCTTCCGGACCGACTGGGACGACTACCGGCCGCCGGTGCCGGAGAGCCCCGGCCTGCACGTCTACAACGACATCCCGCTGGAGGAGATCGTCCCCTACATCGACTGGACCCCCTTCTTCTTCGCCTGGGAACTGGCCGGCCGTTATCCCCGGATCCTGGAGGACGAGGTGGTCGGCGAGCAGGCGCGACAGCTCTTCTCGGAGGCACAGGAGATGCTCTCCCGGCTGGTCGGGGAGCGGCGCCTCCGCGCCCATGCCGTGGTCGGTCTCTTTCCGGCCAACGCCCTGGGCGACGACATCGAGGTCTACGCCGACGAGTCACGCCACGGCGAGCTGCTCACCCTGCACACCCTGCGCCAGCAGACCCGGCGCCCGCCGGAGCAGCCCAACTACGCCCTGGCAGACTTCGTCGCTCCGCGCGAGAGCGGCGTGGCCGACTACCTCGGCGCCTTCGCCGTGCATGCGGGAGAAGGGGTCGAGGAGCTGGTGAAGGCCTATGAGGCCGAGCACGACGACTATCACGCCATCATGGTCAAGGCCCTGGCCGACCGCCTGGCCGAGGCCCTGGCGGAGCTGATGCACGCGCGGGTCCGGCGCGAGCTCTGGGGCTATGCCGCCGACGAGGCCCTGGACAACGAGTCCCTGATCGCCGAGAAATACCGCGGGATCCGCCCCGCCCCGGGCTATCCCGCCTGTCCGGACCACACCGAGAAGTGGCTCCTGTGGGAGCTGATCCGCCCGGACGAACACATCGGCCTGAAGCTGACCGAATCCCTGGCCATGTTCCCCACCGCGGCGGTGAGCGGCTTCTATTACTCCCACCCGGGTTCGCGCTACTTCAACGTCGGTCCCGTTGGCGAGGACCAGGTCCACGACTACGCCCGGCGCAAGGGGATGAGCGTGGCCGAGATCGAGCGCTGGCTGGCACCGAATCTCAGTTACGAGCCGGAGTGAGTGGCTGTCGGCAGTCGGCAGTCGGCAGTCGGCAGTCGGCAGTCGGCAGTCGGCAGTCGGCAGTCGATCAGGAGCGTAATCGCCTCCCCCACCGTGTCTAGGGAAGCTCTGAACAAGTCTGGTGCGATGAGATCGTCAGTTGGAATCCGTCAGTTCAAGGCGCAAGCCGCATGGAATAGCAGGCTACGAGGTGAATCGCGCTTGCGCGAGAGAAGGTGCCCTGGGGCATTTCAAAGGCTTGCAACGCAGAAATGGCGGGTTCCAACGGCGAGATCGCGTGCCATGACTTGTTCAGAGCTTCCCTAGTATCCTTCGACCCGATTGCCGATGGCCGAAAGCCGAGGGCCGACAGGAGCGGTGTGAGGGCACGACGCCGGCGAAGGTGCCTGGTCCCGGCAGGCAAGGCCGCTGGTCCAGCGGTATTCCGGTGTTCCCGGGTGGGAAATATTCCCGAATTCCCCTCACCTGTGCAGCAGAAAGCCCGTTTGCCGGTCCTAATGGGTGAACTCTCCATCCCGTGAGGTGGGACCATGTCTCAGACCAGCACCATCCCGGGGCGCCTGATCCCGGCCCTGATCCTGATGTTGACCGCCCCGATGGCCCTGGCGGACCTTTCGGTGCGCATCTATACCTTCCCTGTTCCCGGCAGCCATTATGGCGGACACGGCTACATCGCCGTGCCCCGGGTGGTCCCTGCCTACCCGTCCCGGCACCGGCATCACGGGCACCACCGGCACCGCTACGACGAGGCCTATGCCCGGCATCCCTACGGCTACCGCTATGCCCACCCCAATCCCTACTATCGGCCCTATGGCCATGACCATCGCGCGCCCGGTCACTACCGGCCCTACGCCTACCGTGATGGCTACGGATACCGCGACCGCCACCATCGCGGCCACCATCACCGGCGACATCATCACGACCGGCATGAGGGATACGCTCACCCCCCGATGGGCCTCGGCAAGAGCCGTCGCTGAGAGGACGGGCGGAGCCGCGGCCCCCGCGGGTCAGCCGTCGCGGGGGGAGGCAGGGGCGGGCCGGCGCGACCACCAGGCGGCCAGCGCCGCGCCGCTGAGGTTGTGCCAGATGGAATAGACCGCCCCGGGCAGGGCCGCGGCGGCGGTGAAGTGCTTCAGGGCCAGGGCCACGCCCAGGCCGGAGTTCTGCATCCCCACCTCGATGGCCAGGGTACGCCGGGTCCGCTCGTCGTATCCCAGGAGGCTCGCCATACCCCACGCCGCCCCCAGCCCCAGCAGGTTGTGGAGCATCACGGCCAGCACCACCGGCAGGGCCAGCGAGGCGAGCCGCCCGGCGTTGAGGGCCACGATGATGGCGATGATCAGGACGATCGCCGCGACCGAGAGGAGTGGAAACAGGTGCAGGACCGGGCCGACTCTCCGCCCCAGCAGGCGGCTGATGATCAGCCCCAGCACCACCGGCAGGATGACGATCTTGAGGATCGAGAGGAGCATCGCCCCGGCGGGCACCTCCACCCGCTGACCGATCAGCAGCCAGGTCAGCAGCGGCGTGGCCAGTACCGAGAGCAGGGTGGAGAGCGCGGTCAGGGTGATGGAGAGGGCCACGTCGCCCCGGGCCAGGTAACAGATGACGTTGGAGGCGGTGCCGCCGGGACAGCTCCCCACCAGCACCACCCCCGCGGCCAGCAGGGGGTCCAGCCCCAGCAGCCTGCCCAGGCTCCAGGCGATCAGCGGCATCAGGGTGTACTGCATCGCCACCCCGGTGGCGATGAGCCGCGGACGGGAGAGGACCCCGGCGAAGCTGGCCGGGGTCAGGGTCATGCCCATGCCGAACATCACCACCCCCAGCAGCGGCACGATGGCCGGCTTCAGCGGCACCAGGAGTTGCGGCCAGGCCATGGCCAGTACCGAGGCGACCACGGCCAGCAGGGGGAACCAGAGGGTCAGGGGCATTTTGGCTGTTGGCTGTTGGCTGTTGGCTGTTGGCTGTTGGCTGTTGGTCAGAAGCGTAATCGCCTTCACCGGATGCTGCTGCGGCCCACCCGCACCGGGGCTGTTCGCACTACCCCTTGTCAAGGGCTTCCGGTGGGTCAACACTATACCTTCGGAAACGACAACCTTCGGTCATCCAATGGCAGACGCAGCCCCACGCAAGGCACGCTACGAAGACCTGCTCGAGCTGCCCGACAACGCGGTCGGAGAGATCCTCGCGGGGCAACTCTATGCCAGCCCTCGCCCCGCGCCGAGGCATGCGCGCGCGTCGACCGCCCTGACCGGATCCCTCTGGGACCCCTATGACAGAGGTGACGGCGGCCCCGGCGGCTGGTGGATCCTGGATGAGCCGGAACTGCACCTGGGAGAGGATGTCCTGGTGCCCGATCTGGCCGGATGGCGGCGGGAGAGGATGCCTGAGCTGCCCGAGACCGCATGGTTCGGGCTGGCGCCGGACTGGGTCTGTGAGATCCTGTCACCGGCCACCGCGCGCATCGACCGCGGTATCAAGATGGGGATCTACGCCCGCGAGCAGGTCCCCTTCCTCTGGCTGGTGGACCCCGACGCCCGCACCCTGGAGGTCTATCGGCTGGAGGGGCCGCACTGGCTGCTGCTGACCACCCTCAAGGAGGACGACCCGGTGCGCCAGCCCCCCTTCGATTCCACCGAATTTCTCCTCGACCGCCTCTGGGCCTGACGCCTACTTCTTCTTCAGCTTTTTCAGCAGCTTCTTCGCCTCATCCAGCCCGTGGTAGCGGGCCTGGTCGGTGACCGCCTTCTCCAGGTGCTCCAGGGCTCCCTTCCTGTCGCCCTTGTCCAGCAGCACCCTGGCCAGGTGATAGTGCAGCCCGGGCGCCTGCGGGGCGAGCTCCAGCGCCCGCTGCAGGTGTTCCAGGGCACCATCCAGGTCGCCGGCACGGTAGAGCACCCAGCCGACGGTGTCCTGATAGGCGGCGTTGTCCTTGTCCATCAGCGGACCGATGAGGTTGCGGGCCCGCTTCAGGCTCGCCTCGTCCTGCTTGTAGTCGGCCAGCAGCATGGCCAGGTTGTTGGCCGCCAGTTCCGAGTCCCGCTCCCTGACCAGCACATCCTCGTAAAGGCCGATGGCCTTGTCGATCTTGCCGGTGTTCTCGTACAGGGTGGCCAGGCCGATGATCATGGCCGGATTCTCCCCGGTGGCCTCCACCCCCTTCTCATAGACGGCGACCGCCTCATCCGTCCTGCCCTGCTGCAGGCGCAGGGCGGCGAGATTGCGATAGGGCAGCGGCCACTTCGGCTTCAGCTCGATGGCGCGGGCGAAGGCCTCCCCGGCCCCTTCCAGCTCGCCCTTGAGCATCAGCACCTCGCCCCGGAGATTGTGTGCCACGAAGTTCTCCGGATTCTGTTCCAGCACCTTGTCGAGATAGGCCAGGGCGTCGTCCGGCCGCTTCAGGGCCAGGTAGGACTTGACCAGCTGGGTCAGCGGCTGGACCGCGTCCGGTGACCGCTCCAGGGCCTTCTCGAAGTTGTCGATGCTCTGATCCAGCCTGCCCTCGGCCTGGTCGATCAGCCCGGCCAGGTAGTAGCCCATCGCCTTGTCCGGGTGTTTCTTCTCGATCCGCTCGGCCACCTCGCGGGCCGCGGTCCAGTCCTTGCGGGCGGCCTGGACCTTGAACAGCGACTCCAGCGCGCCCAGGTTGTCCGGCGAGATCTCGAGGACCTCCTCGAGCTGGCTCACCACCTCGTCGGTCTTGCCCTCGGAAGCCAGCAGGCGGATGTAGTCGGAGCGCACGCTCAGGTCGCGCGGGTTGATGGCGATGGCCTTCTTCAGGGTATCCCGCGCCAGCTCCGGTTCCTTGTTGAGCAGGTGGGCGCGGGCCAGCAGGCGGTGCAGCGGGATGGAGTTGGGCTGATCGCGCAGCACGGTGCGGAAATCGCTGATTGCCGCCGGCACCTCGCCGCTGGCCATCGCGATGCGCCCGCGCAGGACCAGGGCCTGCTGGTCGTTCGGGTTCTCCTTCAGCACCTCGGCCAGCAAGGCCCTGGCCTCGTCGAACCGGCGCAGGCGGGCGTACAGGTCCGCCAGGCGGGTCCGCGCCGTGAGTCCGTTGGGCCCGGTACCATCCCGCTCGATGATCGCCTTGTAGGTGGCGATGGCATCGTCCACCTTGCGGGCCGCCTCATGGATCTTCGCCAGGGCAAAGCGCAGGACATAGTTGTCCGGCTCCTTCTCGATGTAGCCCTCGAGGGTCCCGATGGCCTCGTCGGCGCTGCGGTTGCGGGCCAGGAACTCGACCAGCGCGAGCCTTGCGGT
>RFJX01000249.1 GCA_003694425.1 Gammaproteobacteria bacterium | reverse complement strand
CGCCGCTCCGAGCCAGGTGACCGCGGCTCCGATGGTCACCAGGTTCCGCACCACCTTGCCGATCTCGCGGATCTCCTGCCGGTGCAGCGTGAGGCTGCCCTCGAACAGAATCACCGCCACCGAGAGGGAAACAATGGGGTTGAGCAGTTCCCCGAACAGGGCGTCCGGGTCGAGCAGGCCCAGACCGGGCCCGACGGCCAGGCCGCAGAGCAGAAGCAGCAGGATGGCCGGCTGCTTGATCCACCAGGCCAGCCACTGGCAGGCGATGCCAAGCACACCGATGCCCGCCAGCAGGAGCATCGCCATGTGTTCATGCAGCGCCTCAGCCATGCACCGTCTCCAGCTCAGCGGCCAGAGCCGCATACCACCGGGTCAGCTCATCCAGGCTGAAGCGGGCATTGGCCGGACTGGGATTGGGGGTCACGAAGAAGGGGATCCCACAGGACAGACTCCCCAGCAGGCCCCAGCCTGCTGGTGCCTCCACGCCCTCGCCGTGGTGGAGGTAGCGGGCCATCGCCACCCGGCCGTGGAACCAGAGCATTCCGGGCCTGAAGGCCTCGATCTTCGCTTTCAGCCCCGGAGCCCCGTCCCGGTAATCCGCGCTGCGCAGTGCTCCGGCGCCGGAGGTGGTACGCTTTACCAGGTCGGTGAAGCCCAGCCCCCGCTGCAGCAGCAGCCGGTGCGCATCGGGACCGGGCTCGAACCCGTGGCCTGCCAGGCCGGAGGCCTCCAGGGCCCTCCAGAAGCGGTTGCGGGGATTGGCGAAATAGAACCCGGCCCGGACCGAGGCGGGTGAGGGATTGAGCCCCACGGAGAGCAGGGAAAGACCGGGCCGCAGGAAGTCGGGGAGGCTCTTCATGGGCGGAGTATGCCCGCCGTTCAGTCGAAACGCACCCCCGTACCACTCAGGCCACAATATCCGCCCGGATTGCGTGCAAGGTACTGCTGGTGCTCGGGCTCTGCGTGATAGAAGGGGCAGGAGGGGGCGATCTCGGTGGTGATGTCTCCCAGCCCCACCTCGTGCAGACGCAGCTGGTAGTGTTCCAGGCTCTCGCGGGCCTGCTCGCACTGGCCCGGATCGAGACAGCCGATGAAGGAGCGGTACTGATTCCCGACATCGTTGCCCTGGCGCATCCCCTGGGTCGGGTCGTGGGATTCCCAGAAGAGCCGGAGCAGATCCCGGTAGCCGACCCGGTCCGGGTCGAACACCACCAGCACCACCTCCGCATGGCCGGTGTCGCCGCGGCAGACCTGGCGGTAGCCCGGTTCCGGCAGATGGCCACCGGCATAGCCGGCAGCCGTGACATGCACGCCCTCCACCTGCCAGAAGGCCCGCTCCGCGCCCCAGAAACAGCCCATGCCGAACAGGGCGCGCATCATGCCGCCGGGATAGGGCGGCAGCAGCGGGGTCCCCAGGACCAGATGCCTTGGCTCGTTCACGAGTCCGACCTCCTCTCCGTTTCCAGGCCACCTTGCCTTTTCAAGGATACACTCCTATATACATTACAGGCACCTGTCATCACCCCGGGCGGGGCGGCAAGCAGCCGGAGACGCCCCGGCAGGCGATGACAGCGGCCTCCTGAGACTGGTTCGACTGTCCGGACGGACGGGTGGCAACCGGCACTCGTCTTCCGACCCTCCCACCAGCCGCGGGTCTTGCAGGAGATCCACTCCCCCGGGGAGTGAGGAGGTGTAGACCATGTCGATGATTCATGTACTGATCGTGCTGGGACTGCTCGCCACCGTCGGCGCCCTGATCGCCGGAGAGGTCTCCATGGCCCACGGCGGGCGCTTCGACGAGGAGCATGCCGACGAGCTGATGTGGCTCCGGGTGGGGCTGCAGGGCCTTACCGTCATGCTCATCATCCTGGCCATCCTGTTCTGGTAGGCAACTGAGCGATACGCCCCCATGCCAGCGTGGCAGGTGGGGCAGGAAGGCCATATGCAGGGGCACCGCGCGGCCTGCCCTCGCATCGCGCGACCTGAGGTGCGAACTGTTGCCTGGTCGGGCGAGGGGTAAGGTCATGTCCTGATCGCCAGTTCGGGGGGTCCACTCCCGTCATGCCATCCCCGACCCGCCGGATTCCGGTTCCGGTTCCGGGCTAGAATGCAGTCCATGCTGCTCTATGCGACGTTACTGGTACTGGGGGTGGCAGCGTGGTTCCTCTCGACCATCGCCGCAGGCGGGGCCGCCACCTTGCTGATCCCCCTCCTCGGCTTCCTGCTCGGGGCGCAGGCGGTCGCCCCGGTGCTCTCGGTCGCCTGCCTGTGCGCCAATCCCTCAAGGATCTGGCTCTTCCGCCATGATCTGGACCTCCTGGTCTGCCGCTGGCTCCTCGCCGGCAGCCTCCTTGGCGCCTTCTTCGGGGCCATGGCCCTCACCCGCATCTCCCGGGACTGGACCAATGTGGTGATTGGCCTGTTCCTGCTCAGTTATGTCCTGCAGTACCGCTTCGGTCGCCGGAGGCTGAACTGGCGCCTTCCTGCCGCCGCCTTCCTTCCGGTCGGCTTCGGCACCGCCTTCGTCTCGGGACTGGTTGGTGCGACCGGCCCCGTACTCAACCCCTTTCTGCTGAATTACGGCCTGCGCAACAACGCCCTGGTGGCGACCAAGGCGGCCAACTCGCTGTTGATGCAGCTCACCAAGATCCTCGCCTATGGCCTCTTCGGGGCCCTCGACCCGCGGCTCTTCGGCTATGGCGTGGTCCTGGGGATCGGCTCGGTCGGCGGGGTGCTGCTGGCACGTCGCCATCTCTACCGGGTCACTACCGACCGCTTCACCCTCTACACCCTCACCCTGATCGCGCTATCCGGCGCATTCATGCTCTGGCGGGGGCTGTGGGCACTGCTCTGGGAACAATAGCGCGCGCCACCACCATCCTCATGCTCCCTCCACGGGGGTCTGACATCCTTCCCTGCACGCTCCGGATGTTGCGCAGCAATCCCTTTTCAATCATCCAGTTGCATTCGAAATGGCCCGTTGAACCGTCGCGTCCGCCCGGGTTGATGCCGCAACGCACAAAATGGGGTATCATTGGTCCCCGACCATTTCCCCATCCTTTCAAGAAGAGAGCCAACCATGGAGATTCAGGACAAGATTGCAATCGTAACCGGCGCGGCCAGCGGGATCGGCCGGGCACTCTGCCAGGAGCTGGGCAACCGCGGCATCCGTGCCGTTGCCATGGTCGACCTTGGTGAGGGTGTGAATGATGCCGCTGCGGAGCTGAACGAGACCGCCGGTCGTGAGATCGCCGTTCCCTATCAGGGCAACGTGACCGACGAGGGCTTCCGGGTCCGGGTGTTCGATGACATCGCCGAGCGCTTCGGGCGGCCTCACATCGTGGTCCCCGCAGCCGGTATCACCCGGGATGCACTGGCGGTGAAGGTGGACAGGGAGACCGGCAAGGCCAGGGTCTATCCGCTGGAGAAGTTCCACGAGGTGGTCGAGGTGAACCTGGTGGCGCCGGTCTACTGGGCCATGGAGCTGATCGCCCGCATCGCCGAGGAACGCGCCGCCAGGGGGCTCAAGAAATGGGACCCCTCTGAAGGCGTGCAGGGCAACGTGGTCTTCATCGGTTCCATCTCCTCCACCGGCATCAAGGGGCAGATCTCCTACTCCTCGACCAAGGCCGGCCTGGAAGGGGCCGCCGCCACCCTGGGGATGGAGGCGATCTTCCACGGGGTCCGCTGCGGCGTGATCCATCCCGGCTTCACCGAGACCCCGATGGTCACCTCCCTCGGTGAGGATTACATCAAGAAGCACATCCTTCCCCTGACCCAGCTCGGCAGGCTGATCCGGCCCTCCGAGATCGCGGATGCCATCTGCTTCATGATCAGCAACTCCGCGGTCAGTGGCGAGCTGTGGGCGGACGCCGGCTGGCACCCGATGCCCACCTGAACACCGGCCGCACCGGTCCGGAACAGAAAAGCCCCTCATGCGAGGGGCTTTTTTCTGGCCGCTGCGGGATGCGGTCAGGTGGCGACCGCCTTGACCTTGCCCTTGTCGTCGACCTCATAGGTCCTGACCCAGCGCTCGTTCTCGCTGCTCTCCACCTCGACCTCGATCCGGTCACCCGGCTTCAGCGAGGTGAGGAAGAAGCGGAAGCTGGGGTCCTGGCTGATGGAGATCCCGGTCTCGGCCGTCATGATCTCCTTGCCGTTGAGGGTGAAGCGGACCTTCCTGACATAGTTCGGCGGGATGATCGCCCGGGTCCGCTGGTCGAGCTGCAGCCCGGTCAGGTTGGGATGACTGATCATGAACTGGGCGACCTCGAGCTGCGGGTCCTCCTTGTCCGGGATCAGGCGCAGGCGCATCTTCCCCCGGCGCTTGAGGGCCGCCTTCAGGTCACCCTGGGCAGGGGCGGAGCATCCGCCCTGGGCCTTCACGAACTTGGTGCTCATGTGATATTCGCCGTTGCTCAGCTCGGCGATGGCACGGATGTTGGTATAGGCGTTGACCCGGACCCGCATCGCCAGATCGGCCTTGGGCATGTCCGGAGTCAGGTGGAAGACCCCCGACATGGGCTGCGGGTTCTGGTCGATCACGAGCCAGATGTTCCTGATGTAGAGGTCCGGACTCTGGGGGACCTTGGAGTGGATGGTGATCGGCACGATGGCCGCATCCTCCGCCCGGTAGGGAGCCGACAGCTCGATGACGCTGTTGCCCTCCCTGATCTCCACGCCCTTGAAGAATTGCGGCCTGATGCTGCTCTCCCAGACGTCGACCGGGCTCTGGTCCTCGGCCAGGAGTGAAAAGGACGCCGTGGCCAGTACCAGGGCCAGCACGCGTTGCAGATATTTCGTCATGATTGCTCTCCTCTCGTTGAACTTCAGGGCCGCCTCCGGCCTTCCCGATGACTGGTTAGAGTACAGAAGTCAAAAATCATTCCCATTCCAGTTCGGTATAGGCCCTGGTCACGTTGCGGCCGTGTACGTCGTCGAACAGTACCCAGTTCTCCCTCTCCGAGTACCCCACCCTCTCCAGTGCCTCCTGCAGCGACAATCCCTCGGCTACCGCCTCCCTGGTCTCTTCGAGCAGGATTGACAGATAGCGCCGCTCGGGGGCCAGCGCCGCCGGCCAGGGGGCGATGACCGGGCCGTGGCCCGGAACCACCTGGCGCGCGGGGATCTTCTCCAGTTCGTCCAGTACCGCCAGCCATCCCTTCAGGCTCCCCTCCAGCGGCGGGATCCGCTCCATGAAGAGCAGGTCCGCCGCCCACAGGGTACGGGTGCCCGGGTCATAGACCGTAAGGTCACTCCCGGTGTGGGACTTCGGCCACGCCTGGAGCACCAGCTCGCGGTTGCCGAGGTCTATCCGCATCGGTTCGCCGATTTTCACCAGGTGGTCCGGGACGACGAAATAATCCGGCCCGCCACCCTCGCCCATCGGCTCGATGAACTGCCTGGTAAAGAACTCCTCGTTGCTCAGAAGGGCGTCCGGCAGCCCCTCGTGGCCGATGAAGGTGACCCCCTTCTCCCTGAAAACGGCATTGCCGAGCAGATGGTCGGCGTGGACATGGGTGTCGATCACGTAGCAGACCGGCCGGTCGGTCACCCTGCGCAGCGCCGCCCTCAGCCTCCGGGCGACGTAACGGGAGCCGCCCGGGTCGATCACCGCGACGCAGCGCTCGCCGACGATGAAGCCGATGTTTGCGATGTCCAGGTGGTTCTGAGCCCGCGGCAATTCGTGGCGTCCGTGATGGACATGGATGCCGGGCGCGACCTCCTGCAGATCGAAGCCTGCATCACCCGCCTCGCTGGAGGCCGCAGCCGGGGCCCAGGCGAGCAGCAGCAGCGGCCAGATCCGGGGGAGCAATCGTGCAAGTCTCATCGATCCCGCCTCTCCAGGGTGTGGATATAGTGT
>RFJX01000248.1 GCA_003694425.1 Gammaproteobacteria bacterium | reverse complement strand
TCCCCGGGGAAGGCGTCCTCGTAGCAGATGGAGGCCCCGAGCATCCTCCCGGCCGCGCGCAACAGCGGCCGGCCGCTGCCGGGACTGAAGTCGGACATCGGGATTTCCAGGAAGCCCAGCACCCCCCCCAGCCAGGCCTTGAGCGGCAGGTATTCCCCGAAGGGGACCAGATGGCGCTTGTAGTAGCGCCCCGGGCTCCTGCCGAGCGAGAGCAGGCCGTTGTAGTAGCGGCGACCCGCCTCTTCCCGCACCGCCAGCCCCAGCAGCAGGTCGCTGCCCGAGACCTTCGCCAGCTCGTCGAGGGCCCCGAGGAAGGGCCGGATCTGGTGCTCGAAGGCGGGCAGGGCCGTCTCGGGCCAGAGGATCAGGTCGGAGCGGCCGAAATGGGGTCGCGAAAGTCGCAGGTAGAGCCGTCTGGTCGGTTCCAGCTGGCCCGGGGCCCACTTGATTGCCTGCGGCACCGCCCCCTGCACCACCGCCACCTCCAGCGGCGGCCCTGCCGGCTCGGTCCATTCGTGTCCACGCAGCCAGCCCCCGCCACCCCAGACCAGGACCAGCAGGAGGAGGACCGGCACCCGTTCGCCGCCCCGCTGCAGACCTGCAAGCAGCAGGCCGCCGCTGAGGGCACAGAGGAAGCCCGTCAGAGCGTCCCCCCCGACCGGCGAGTAGCCGGCCAGGGCAGAGTCGATCTGGCTGGTGCCGAGCTGCAACCAGGGGAAACCGGTGAACAGCCACCCCCGCGCCGCCTCGGTCAGGACCCACAGGGCCGGCATGAGCAGGATCCACTGCAGGATGGGCGGCCGGCGCCCGGCGAACACCACCGCCAGGGCCCCGCAGGCGGCTGGATAGAGCGCCATGAAGGCCACGAACAGCAGCGTGACCGGGACCGAGAAGAGGAGGCTGGGCAGGCCGAACTGATGGATGCTGACCTGCACCCAGGAGACCCCGAGGCCGAACAGCCCGAGGCCGAACAGCCAGCCGCGCAATGCCGCCCGGCGGGCGGTGACGCCGGTCCAGCAATGGAACAGCAGCGCCATGGCCACCAGCGCCAGAGGCCAGTACCCGAAGGGGGCGAAGGCCAGGGGAAGCAGCAGGCCACCGCCGAGGGCCAGCCATTCGCGGCGGCCCGCTGCCAGCCGCCAGCGGCTCATGCGGCGGCGGCCTTCCTGCCCTTGAGCCGGGTCACCTGCAGCTGGTGGATGCGACGCTGGTCGGCCTGCAGCACGGTGAACTCGAAGCCACCGAGGCGGACCTTCTCCCCCTGCCGGGGCAGGTGTCCGAAGGCCTTGAGCAGCAGCCCGCCGATGGTATCGAACTCCTCCTCGGGGAGGCTGGCATCGAAGTACCTGTTGAATTCCTCGATCTCCGTCCGGGCCTGGACCAGATAGCGCCCCTCTCCGGTACTGGTGATGGGAACCTCCTCCGGCTCGGTGTCATGCTCGTCGTCGATGTTCCCGACGATCTGCTCCAGCACGTCCTCGATGCTCACCAGACCCGCGGTATTGCCATATTCGTCGACCACGATGGCCAGATGATTGCGACTGATGCGGAACTCCCGCAGGAGGATGTGGAGACGCTTGCTCTCGGGAACGAAGACCGGAGGGCGCATGATGTCGCGCAGGCGGAACTCCTTCTCGCCGGCGGCGAGATGGGCCAGCAGGTCCTTGGCCAGGAGCAGGCCGACCACCCTGCGCTCCTCGTCCACGACCGGGAAGCGGGAGTGGCCGCTCTCGATCACGCGCGGGAGGAACGCCTCCGGCCGTTCGTCCCTGCCCACCACCACCATGTCCGGCAGCGGCACCATGATGTCGTCCACCTGCATCCGGGCCACCCGCAGGGCGCCCTCGATCATCGTCAGGGTATCGGGGTTGATGAGGTTCCGGTGTTCCGCCCGCTGCAGGCAGTACGTCAACTCCTCCATGTCGCGCGGGTCCAGGAAGCAGCGACGCAGGCGGGCGACCCAGCCGCGCCACCAGGAGGTACCGGGAGGCTCCTCAGACACGGTCAGGATCCTGGTAGGGGTCGGGATAGCCGAGGCGGGCGAGGATCTCCCGCTCGAGGGTCTCCATCTGCTCTGCCTCTTCCGGCTCCTGATGGTCGAAGCCGAGCAGATGCAGGCAACCATGAACGGTGAGATGGGCCCAGTGCGCCTCCGGAGACTTGCCCTGTTCGCGCGCCTCGCGGGCCACCACCGGTGCGCAGATCACCAGGTCGCCGAGCAGGTCCGGCGCCGCCTCTCCGACCTCCCCGGCGGGAAAGGAGAGCACGTTGGTGGCATGGTCCCTGCCGCGCCACTGGCGGTTGAGCTGCCGCCCCTCCTCCTCGTCCACGATACGCAGGCAGATCACGGCCCGTTCCCGCCGTCCCCGCAGGGCGGCCTCTGCCCAGCGACGGAAATCCGCGTCGGCCGGGAGATCGGCGGCGGCGACCGCCCGCTGAACCTCCAGCTCCGGCATCAGCGGGCATCGTGACGCTCATAGGCGTCGAGAATGCGCCCCACCAGCGGGTGGCGGACCACGTCGCGGGCGTTGAAGAAGGTGAAGCTGATCCCCTCGATGTCGCGCAGCACGTCCACCACCTGGCGCAGGCCGGAGGTCTGTCCCCGGGGCAGGTCGATCTGGGTTATGTCTCCGGTGATGACCGCGGTGGAGCCGAAACCGAGGCGGGTGAGGAACATCTTCATCTGCTCCACGGTGGTGTTCTGCGCCTCGTCCAGGATCACGAAGGCATCGTTCAGGGTGCGCCCCCGCATGAAGGCCAGGGGCGCGACCTCGATCACCGAGCGGTCGATGAGACGCGCCACCTTCTCGAACCCCAGCATCTCGTAGAGGGCGTCGTACAGGGGCCTCAGATAGGGATCGATCTTCTGTGCCATGTCGCCAGGCAGGAAACCGAGCCGCTCGCCGGCCTCCACCGCCGGACGCACCAGACAGATACGCCGCACCCGCTCCCGTTCCAGGGCCTCGACCGCGCAGGCGACCGCAAGGTAGGTCTTGCCGGTTCCGGCCGGACCGACGCCGAAATTGATGTCATGGGTCAGGATGTTGTGCAGGTAGCGCTGCTGGTTGGGACCGCGGCCGCGGATCAGGCCGCGGCGGGTGCGGATGGTCACCGCCTCCACCGGCTCGGGGGCGAGGGCCTCCTCCACCCCGCTCTGCTGGAGATGGAGATGGACGCGGGCGGGGGTAAGCGCCCCCTCGCGGGTCAGTTCGTAGAGCTCCTCCAGAACCCGCCGGGCAAGCGTGACCGCCTTCTCCTCACCGAGGAGATGGAAACGGTTGCCCCGGTTGTTGATCTCGACACCGAGGCGGCGCTCCACCAGCCGCAGGTGCTCGTCGAACTGCCCGCAGAGGTTGCAGAGGCGTTCGTTGTCATGGGGTTCGAGGTCGAAATCGACGGCGCTGGGCGCCACCACGCGCGCGGGCTCGCTCAAGAGAGGGAGGTCCCGCTGGTGGACGGGATGGACGAAGCTGTTCGTTTCATGTGCCTGTAATTATAGCAGGAGAGGAAGGGACCGCATCCAGGGCCGGCCGGCACGGGAGTGGCGGATCAGGCGCCCGCGGCCCGCGCCAGCGGCGCCTGCTCGAGCTCCCCGCGCAGCGAGTTGGGCAGCGCATCGGTGATGCGCACCATGACCATTTCCCCGATCAGGGAAGGGTCGGCACGGAAGTTGACCACCCGGTTGTTCCAGGTCCGGCCCGCCAGCTCACCGGGGTCCTTCTTCGAGGGTCGCTCCACCAGGATCCGCTGCACGGTCCCCACCATGGCCCGGCTGTACTCCTGGGCGAACTGGCCGATCCGGCCCTGGAGCACCGCGAGGCGCCGCTTCTTCTCCTCCGGCGGGACCTCGTCCGGCAGAGTGGCTGCCGGTGTACCGGGGCGGGGGCTGAAGATGAAGCTGAAGGAGTGGTCGAAGCGCAGTTCGTTGATCAGGGCCATGGTGGCCTCGAAATCGGCCTCGGTCTCGCCCGGGAAGCCGACGATGAAATCGGAGGAGAGGTGCAGATCGGGACGGATCTCGCGCAGGCGCCGGATCTTCGCCTTGTATTCCAGGACCGTGTGGCCCCGCTTCATCAGGGCGAGGACCCGGTCCGATCCGCTCTGCACCGGCAGGTGCAGGTGGCTGACCAGTTTCGGCACCTTCGCGTAGACCTCGATCAGCGAATCGGAGAACTCCACCGGATGGGAGGTGGTGAAGCGGATCCGTTCGATACCCTCGATCTCGGCGATGTACTCGATCAGCTCGGCCAGATCGCTGGTCCGCCCTTCATGCCGCAGCCCGCGCCAGGCGTTGACGTTCTGGCCCAGCAGATTGACCTCCTTCACCCCCTGTTCCGCCAGCTCCGCCACCTCGGTGATGACGTCGTCGAAGTCCCGGCTCACCTCCTCCCCCCGGGTATAGGGCACGACACAGTAGCTGCAGTACTTGCTGCACCCCTCCATGATGGAGACGAAGGCGGTGGGGCCCTCCGCGCGTGGCTGCGGCAGGTGGTCGAATTTCTCCACCTCGGGGAAGGAGATGTCGATCACGCGGGACTCGCCCGCCTCCACCCGGCGCACCATCTCCGGCAGCCGGTGCAGGGTCTGGGGACCGAAGACAAGGTCCACGTAGGGCGCGCGCTCCCAGATGGCAGCCCCCTCCTGGCTTGCGACACAGCCGCCCACACCGATGATCCGCTTCGGATCGGCCTCCTTCCATTCGCGCCACTGACCGAGCTGGGAGAAGAGCTTCTCCTGCGCCTTCTCGCGGATGGAGCAGGTATTGACCAGCAGCACGTCGGCCTCGGCCGGGTCGTTCGTGGCCTCCAGGTCGTGCGAGGCCTCCAGCGCCTGCCGCATCCGGGCCGAGTCATACTCGTTCATCTGGCAACCGAAGGTCTTGATGTAGAGCTTGCGAGGCATCGGGTTCAATTCTCGGAAAATCAGGGCGATACAGGGTAGCCGCGGGGCGGGGTGAAGGCAAGGGCGGCAGGCATCATTCCCCCTTGAGGGACCGGATCTCCTGCTCCAGCTCCTTCAGGCGGGCCTTGAGGGCGTCCCGCTGGCGCCCGGTCTCGGCCAGCTCGGCGAGGGCCTCGAAGGCGCTGCGCTCGGCCCGCTCGGCGCGGTCGATGGCCTCGCGGCGCTGGCGGCTCAGCTCCAGGTCGCGGGCAGTGGGACCGAGCAGGGCGCGCAGGCGGTCGAGCAGGGTCTGGGGTGGCTCCGGCTCGGGCACCTCGGGCAGGCCCATACGCTCCAGGAGTTCGGAGAATTCGGGCCGGCCCATCTGCCCGTCGGCCAGCGCCTCCAGGGCGTCGAGAAACTCGCGCTGCATGGAGTAGGCCTCGCCGCCATGGCGGCGAAGGGCCAGCACCATGCGCTTGAGTTCGCGGGCCTCGAAGAAGCCGTCGGGCCCATCGTCGAAACGGATCTTCACCGTCACTCCCTGCCTGTTGGAACAGGCAGGTGATCATACCGCAGGCGGGCTCCTCAGTTGCGTTTGAAGCCTGCCGCGCCCTGGACCACCGTACCGCCGTCGAGGATCTGGTAGACCACCCCTGCCGAGGAGGGAGCGACGTTGCCGCCGCTGCCGGAGCTGCCGTAGAAGGCCCCGGCGAGATCGACCGATGCGGTAGGGGTCACCGAATAGCTGGAGCCCTGGACCATGCTGCCGAAGATCAGCCCCCGGTTGCCGCTGGGCGCGGTCACCACCTGGATCGGTCCGGAGCCCGAGACGGTATACGTCGTGCCATGCTTGACATCCATGGTGAAGGCACTGATCACCTGACTGTTGAAGTCCACCGAGATGCTGCCGCTGGTGGCCCCGTTGTCGACGGAGACCCCGTTGGTCGACTTGGTGCCGCCGGCGAAGACATAGGTGGCCGTGGCCGCCGTCGGCATCGCCGGATAGGTCCCGGCGATCAGATGCAGCCCGTCCTTGCTGCCCAGAACGGTGGAGCCCCCGTTGGTATCGAAGGTGGTACCCTCGGTCCAGCGGGTCAGGAACATGCCGTCGAGGACCCGGGTGTCGCGATTGCGGGCAGTGCCGATGGCGTGCCCGACATAGCTGGAGGTCTGTGGATTGAAGGTGATGGCGAACTCCGGTGGCACGCCGTCGACCACCGTATCGGCGTGACCGTCCGCCTGCCGGAAGGTAGGCAGCACGTTCGAGGGCGATACCGCAAAGCCGTAGAGCAGGGTGGGACTGCCGCCGCCCAGGGCCTGATTGCCGCCGCCGCTCGTGAGCTGCTCACCGGCCTGGAATCCGCTCCTGACCATCTTGCCGGCCCGCCCCGTCTCACGCCGCGCCCGCTTCAGCGGCTTGCCCCCGCGCAGGTGCCGCTTCGCCATCGGGGGCAGGTCCCGCGCGGGCTTCGGCGGGGTGGAGCGGTCGCGGACGAAGCTGGCCATGCCGGCCGGCAGGTCGAGCACCCCGGCATCGTTCCGGACGAAGATCACCCCCTCGCCGGTCTTGGTGTAGAGACCGTCCGGCAGGGGGGAGCCATCGGGCCGGAAACAGTCGCCCTGACACAGGCGCACGCGGAAGGCGGTGCCGCGGATGCCGATGGTGGCCAGGGCGGTCTTCAGCTTGTAGGTCTCCTTGTGGCGGTGGCCGATGAGCCCGGTGATGGCCCGCAGCCCGCCCTTGACCAGGCGGAAGAAGGCGGACTCGGTGCCATCTTCCTTGCCGCTGAAGCGGAATTCCTCCACCCGGAACTCGCTGTCCGGCTGCAGGGAGATGAACCCACCGTCGGCGAAACGCACCTGGAGGCGGCCCTTGCCGGTCTTGAGGGTGTCACCGGGGAGAACCACGTCGTCCTTTGCCAGTCCCCTGCTGGCGCCGCCGGCATCGATGGCATGGGCCTCACCGTAGGCATACACGATCCTTCCCGCCTCGACCGCGGCGAGGGAGACGGGGGCGACCAGCACCATCAGCAAGGCCACCAGCCAGCGGTTCATCTTTGCGTTCATCGTTGCGTCGCTCCGTTCATCTGGTCTCCGGGACACCTGGCAGCGTGGGACCGATCCTCCCATCCCTTGCCGCCCCGTGCCGTGAAGTGGATCACGAGGCAAGTGCGGCCCCGTTCACAGATGCCACAACGCGTGACTCCGCCGGGGGTTGACGCCATCAGAAATCGTTCCTCACCGTGACCATCGCCTCCAGGCGATCGAACCGGTTCAGAGGCAGGGTGGAATAGTTCCAGGTGTACCGGAGTTCGGGCAACAACCGGAAGTGGCCACTGAGATGATAGTTGGCGCCCAGATTGAGGGCGGCGTAGTGGTCCCGGCGCCGCTTCAGGAACAGGGGGTCGTCGCCCTGGTAGTGGCTGTACTGGTAGTCGAGCGAGGCGTAGCCCGTCAGCCGCCGGTTGAAGGCGGCGCCGGCACCGATGCGCAGGCCGCCGTAGTCGCGGCCGATGTCCTGCCGGCTGTCGTGCAGTTCGTTGTCGGCCCCCGCGTAGATGCTGGCGTACAGCCGGGGCCGGTAGCGCAGATCGAGCTGGCGCTCATAGCCCAGGCCCCCGCTGACGGTATTGACGTTACGCGCCTCCTGATCGGGGTAACGCTGGATGGCGAAGCCGCCGAAGGCGGTCAGGCTGCTGGCCGGATCGAGTGCATGACGCCAGGAGAGCGTGGCGCCCAGGGTGTCACGGTTGGGGGTGCCGGCGACGAAATAGCGCTCTGCCGCGATCTGCAGGCCGTAGACCTCGTCTCCCCGGGAGTAGTTGAGGCCCACGTTGCCGTCCGCGGTCCGGGTGTTGAACTGGGTCACGCGGGTGGCGATGCGCTGGTCGAAATGGATGCCGCCGTAGAGGTCGAGGTCCCCGCGCAGCGGGTGGAGGAAATCGATGCCGGTGGCCAGCTCCCAGATCGCGCTGGCCTGTTCCCGGCTGGAGGCGTCGATCTTCAGGCCGACCAGCCCGAGCCCGGGCGCGGACAGGGTGGTGTCACTGGTGGCACTGTTGGTATTGGAGTCGAAGCCCAGGCCCATGGAGATGTAGGCGTCGAAACGGGCCTTTGCCCCTGCGAGCTGCTGGCCGATGGCCGAGAGATAGCGGTTGATGGTCTCCTGCACCGAGGGGGGCAGTTCCTCCTGGCTGACCAGTTCGAACTCCTGCCGCGCCTCGTGCCGCTCCCCCAGTTCGAAATAGGCCCGCGCCAGCTCGGCCCGGGCGGCGACATTGTCCGGCTGTGCGTCCAGTACCCGCTCCAGGGCGAAGACCGCCTCCATCGGGTGGCCCGCGTCGAGCGCCGCCAGGCCGAGCAGATAGTCGAATGCCGGATCGCCGGCCCGCGCGGCGAGCTCTGGCGCCAGAAGCTCGTAGGCCTCCTCTCCCCGGCCCGCCTGGAGCAGCTCTTCGGCCTGCCCGGTGAGCTGATCGGCCAGCACCATGCCCCAGCACATGGCGAGTAGCAGGGCGAAAAGCGGTCTCATCCTCAATCTTCCCTTTCCCCGAGGTCCCCAAGTGGCAAATCTAGCAATAACAGGCAGTTGATTCAACTACCTTACACAGGAACTCAGGTCGCCGGGGCCGGCCGCCGCAAGTCCGGCCGCGGCGCCATGACCGTCAGGGGCGGGATCAGAGGCGATGGATCTCGTAGCCTGCCGCGGTCAGGCGCTCGCCATGGGCCTGGGGCACGACCAGTGCGGTAGCGGCCTGATCCGGCCGCAGCCAGCGCCCGGCAACCTCCTGCAGGCGGGCCAGGTCGACCGAAAGGACCTCCTGCCGCAGCCGGCGGCGGAAGTCGAGGTCGCGGCCATGCAGCTCCAGCATGGCGCAGCGCAGGGCCTCGCCGGCCGGTGTGGAGGGCTTGTCCATGGCCCGGATCACCCCGAGGATGGCCTCCTCCACCAGCCGCAGCTCGGGCCCCCGGGCGAGCCATTCCAGTGATCGATCGAAATCTTCCAGGGTCTCGAACAGCCTCGGGTCGCGATAGGAGTACATGCGGAAGACCCCGGCATCGGCATCGTACCCGGCACCACCGCCATAGGCCCCGCCCTGCTCGCGCACCGCCCCGTGGAGGAAACCGTTGGTCAGTAGCTGGCCCAGGACCCAGAATGCGGCGGCATCGGGATGACCGGCCGGGGCTGCCGGCCAGGCGCGGGCGCAGAAACTCACCTGGGTGCTGGCGACCCACGCCTGCCGGTGCGGCTCCAGCAGCTCGCTGGAGGGGACGGGGGCGGGACCGGATTCACTCCCCCGTTCGCCCCACCTCGCCTCGACCACCCGGCAACACTCCTCCAGGTGACCCGGTTCGTCCACCACCACCGCCAGGAGCGGCTGGTCCGCCATCCGTTCCCGGATCCGGGCCAGTTCCTCGCCCAGAACGGCGATTGCCCCCTTCTCCTCCAGGGAGCGGTCCAGCTCCTTGAGCGCGACCACGCCGGCCAGGCCGTCCCAGCGGTGCTGCAGGGCCGCCAGGGGGGAGAAACAGGCGCTGGCGGCGATCATCGCCAGGGTATGCCCCTGCCCCACGACCGAGGCCTCGGCCGCCAGGCGATCCTGCGCCACCAGCTCCCGCAACCGCTGGTGTTCATCGAAGCGGGCACTCACTATCGTCTCCTCCAGCAGACTGGCCAGGGGATCCAGATTGCGTCCCAGTGCCTTTCCGGAGAAGACCGCCCAGCCACGCAGGTCGGCGCAGTCATTCAGGGTGGGCCGGATCGAGGAGCTGCCCCCCACCATCCCGGTGAGCGCCTGACGCCGGGCCGTGGCCAGATAGTCCTCGTCCCCGCAGCCCACCTCGTTGAGAAAGCCCCAGAAAAGGGGCAGGCGCCCGAGCAGTTCGGGCTCCAGGGAGGGCATGGGCGCGAGCAGGCGCAGGTAGAACAGGCCATTGGTGCCCGCGCCATAGCAGCGGGCCGGCAGGCCGCCGAGCCGGCGTGCCTCGCCGGCCACGTGGGGCGGGTCGGGGGGGATCTCGTCCAGGGTCAGCCGCGGCAGGACCTCCGGGTCGTCCTCCTGCTGCTGGCGCTCCCTCAGCGCCCTGGCCCGCCCGACCAGGGTCTGCTTCTCCTGTTCGCTCATCCGCTCCTTGCGGGCCGCAAGTTCCTGCCGCAGCGCCGCCTCCCGGCGCTCGTTGAGCCCTGGCTCCGGGCGCATGACGAGGGTAAGGCGGTGGGCGTTGTCCAGGAGCTGCCTGCGAACCTGCTGCTGCAGCCAGCCCGCCTTCGAGGCGGCCTCGCGCAGACGGGCCAGCGCCGGGTCCAGGTCCAGGACCGCGAAGGGGTCACCGTCGTGGAGAATGGTGGGCAACACGCGCCACATCAGCTGCAGGCCCCAGGACTCGCGCCCGGCCTGCGGCTCGCGCAGGCCCAGTTCGATCTGGTGCAGGGCCGCCTCGATCGCCTCCTCCGGCACCCCCTCTGCTGCCACCCGCTCGAGGGTCTCCAGGATCAGCCGCTCGACCGCCTCCACCCGATCCGGCTCGCTCCCCTCCAGGCCGCAGACGAAGACCATCTGCCGGTAGGAGTCCTCGAGGCCACAGAGCTCCGAGGGGGCGGCCCCCAGGTCGGTGGTCTCCAGGGCCTGGCGCAAGGGCGCGCTGCTGTTGCCGAGCAGCACCTGGTTCAGCAGATTGGCGGCCAGCAGCTCGTCCAGCTCGGCGGAGTGGCCCAGCAGCCAGCCGGTGACGATGTGGGTCTTTCCTCCGGTCTCCTCGTCCCGGGGAATGTCGTAGCGGGTCTCCGCCCGCTGTGGCTCGCTGAAGGGACGTTCGTCCCCGATCTCCGCCACCAGCGGCTGCGGGCCGAAGCGGGAGAGGGCCCATTCGTGGAAGTGGCGCTGGTGCTCCTCCGGGGGGAAGCTGCCGTAGCTCAGGAACACCGCGTTGGAGGGATGATAGTGGCTGGCGTGGAAGGCCTTCAGCGCCGCGTGGCTCAGCTTCGGGATCTCCTCCGGTTCACCGCCGCTGTTCCAGTGGTAGGTGGTAGTGGGGAAGAGCCCGCTCTGCAGGTCCTGCCAGAGACGGTAGATGGGGGAGCTCATGGCCCCCTTCATCTCGTTGTAGACGACGCCGCGATAGACCAGCGGGGTGGTGGGGTCCTCCGGTTCCTCGAACTCCAGGCGCCAGCCCTCCTGGGCGAAATCCAGCTCGTGCAGCAGGGGGAAGAAGACCGCATCCAGATAGACCGAAAGCAGATTGTCATAATCCTTGCGATTGGCGGTAGCGAAGGGATAGGCGGTGAAGTCCGAGCCGGTGCAGGCATTCATGTAGCTGTTGAGCGAACGCCTGAGCATCATGAAGAAGGGATCGCGAACCGGGTATCTCTCGCTGCCGCACAGCACGGTGTGCTCCAGGATATGGGCCACCCCGGTCGAGTCCTGGGGCCAGGTCGGCAACGCGACCAGGAAGGCATTGTTGCGATCCCCGCACTCCAGATGGAAGTGCCGCGCCCCGGTCGCCTTGTGGCGCCAGGCCTTCAGCGTCAGGTCGAGCGCCCCGATGTGGCGCTCACCCAGAAATTCAAACGCGTTCTCTTCGTTCATTTTCTTTCTCGATTACTCACCACGGAGACACGGAGGGCACAGAGGGCTCTGGCAGATCTGAAGGTCTCGCTCCGGGATTGTGTCAGGCCGTTTGAGGATTGATCTCCGACACCTCACGCGACCTGCCAGAGACCCGATTCCGCCAGCCGATGATGCAAGGCACCGTTCCTCGCCCCATGGGGATATCCCCTTGAACCTTCATGTATCTCTGTGCCCTCCGTGCCTCCGTGGTGGGCACATCAGAGGGCATCCAGGTATTTCTCGGCGTCCAGGGCTGCCATGCAGCCGGCGCCGGCGGAGGTGACCGCCTGCTGGTAGACCGGGTCGGAGACGTCGCCGGCGGCGAAGACGCCCTCCACCGAGGTCTCGGTCGCCATGCCCCTGCTGCCGCCGCGCACCTTGATATAGCCGTTCTCCATCTCGAGCTGGCCCTCGAACATCTGGGTGTTGGGGCTGTGGCCGATGGCGATGAACACCCCGTGTACCGGGATCTCCTTCGTGCTGTCGTCCCTGACGTTGCGGATCCGGATCCCGGTCACCCCCGCGTCATCCCCGAGCACCTCGTCCAGGACATGGTTCCACTCGATGGTGACCTTGCCCTCCTTTGCCCGCTCCAGGAGCCGGTTGGCCAGGATCTTCTCGGCCCGGAACTTGTCGCGCCGGTGCACCACGGTGACGTGGGAGCAGATGTTGGAGAGATAGAGGGCCTCCTCCACGGCGGTGTTGCCGCCGCCGATCACCGCCACCGGCTTGTCCTTGTAGAAGAAGCCGTCGCAGGTGGCGCAGGCCGAGACCCCGCGCCCCATGTAGGCCTCCTCCGATGGCAGCCCCAGGTACTTCGCGGAGGCGCCGGTGGCGATCACCAGGGCGTCACAGGTGTATTCCCCGGCGTCTCCGATCAGACGGAAGGGCCGTTCGTCCAGCTTCGCGGTGTGGATATGGTCGAAGACGATCTCGGTCCCGAAGCGCTCGGCATGCCGACGCATGCGCTCCATCAGCTCCGGTCCCTGCACCCCGTCCGGATCGCCCGGCCAGTTGTCCACGTCGGTGGTCGTGGTTAGCTGGCCGCCCTGTTGCAGGCCGGTGACCAGCACCGGCTCGAGGGCGGCGCGGGCACCGTAGATGGCGGCCGTGTAGCCGGCGGGGCCGGAGCCCAGGATCAGCAGTCGCGCGTGTTTGCTCATGGATTCTCTCCTCAAGGGTCTGGTCTCTTGCACAAGGGCGGCCCTTGGGCAAGAGACCGGGGCAGGGCCCCAGGG
>RFJX01000247.1 GCA_003694425.1 Gammaproteobacteria bacterium | reverse complement strand
GGTGGGGACGTCGGCCGCCAGCAGGCCGGCGACGGTCAGCAGCGAGAGCGGGGTCGACGAATCGGAGTCGTGTTCTGTGCCGGCCGGTCTGTCCAAGGGTCCGGGGTACCGTGAATTACCAGGCAACTATAGCAGAGGTTATCGGCGCCCTTGAAGGGAACCTGAGCCAGATCAGCATTCCGGTGGCCGGGCCTCCTCCGGGCAGCCGGCGCCGCCGGCCCGCTCCAGTTGCAGGGTGGGGTGGCCGATGCAAAAGCGCCGGCGCAGTTCCTGCGCGGCCCGGCGCAGCACCGTGTCCGGATCCGCGCCGGCCGCGAGCACCAGATGGGCGGTCAGCGCCGTTTCCGTGGTGCTCATGGCCCATACGTGGAGATGGTGCACCTCTTCCACACCCGGCAGTTCCCGCAGGCAGGCACGGACCTCGGCCAGGTCGATGTGCCGGGGCACCGCGTCCATCGCCAGATCGAGCGACTCGCGCAGGAGCCCCAGGCCGCTGGCGAGGATCGCCAGTCCGACCGCGATGGCCACCGCCGGGTCGATCCAGGCCGCGCCGGTGAGGGCGATGGCCAGGCCCGCCAGGACCACGCCCAGGGAGACGGCGGCGTCCGCGAGCATGTGCAGGAACACGGCGCGCAGGTTGAGATCGGCGTGCGCCCCGCGGTGGAACAGCCAGGCGGTGTAGCCGTTGACGAGGACCCCGATCGCGGCCACGAGCATGATCGTGGTCCCGCTGGTCGCCACCGGCTCCTGCAGCCGTTGCGCCGATTCCCACAGCAGGGCCCCGAGGGCCACGCACAGCAGCACGGCGCTGGTCAGCGAGGCAAGGATCGTGCCCCGCTTCATCCCGTAGGTGCGGCGCTCGCTCGGTTCGCGCCCGGCCAGCCAGGCGGCGGTCCAGGCCAGCCCCAGGGTGAGCACGTCGGAGAGGTTGTGGCCGGCGTCCGAGAGCAGGGCCATGGAATCGAAGAGCAGGCCGCAGCCCGCCTCGACCACGATGTAGGTCCCGTTGAGCGCCAGCCCGACCAGGAAGGCGCGGTCGTAACGATGCGGCGCATGGTGGATCATCGGTTTTTTTTCACCACAGAGACACGGAGATCACGGAGGAATGAAGGTTATCAGTCGAGGACCTCGATAAAGCGCAAGGATTGCAGTCTTTCTGGCCGGGACCGCAAAGAGTGATTCCGCCGTTCATCCCTGTGCAGAACCAGGACATCGGGTTATTTGAAGTGCCTGGTCACCTGCTCCCTGTTCCGGGATCCCGGTGGCTGATCGCTCCTCCGATCCTGATTGAAGAATCTTGGTAACAATGAAATCTCCGTGTTCTCCGCGCCTCCGTGGTGAGTACCAGGATCACAGCGCCGCGATGCGCTCGGCCTGGCCGCGCAGCTTCTCCAGGGCCGTCTGCACTTCGGCCAGTCTGCCGCGCTCCTTCTCCACCACCGCCGGCGGGGCCTTCTCGACGAAGCTGGTATTGGCCAGCTTGCCGCTGATGCGCCCGATCTCCTGCTCCAGCCGGCCGATCTCCTTCTCCAGGCGGGCCAGTTCGGCCTCCTTGTCGATGAGGCCGGCCAGCGGGATCAGGAGCTGGGTCTCGCCGGCCAGGGCGGTGGCCGCCTCCGGTGGTTCCGCGCCCGGGGCCAGTTCGGTGATCCCTTCCAGCCGGGCCAGGACCTCCAGATAGCGGCGGTTTTCCTCCCGCCAGCGGGACTCCTGCTCACTGCCCCCGGTCACCAGCAGCGGCAGACGGCGCGAGGGGGCGATGTCCATCTCCGCCCGGATCCGGCGCACGCCGAGGATGAACTGCTGCACCCAGGCCATCTCCTCCAGGGCGGAGGGGTCCTCCAGCGCCGGATCGGCCTCGGGGTAGCTCGCCAGCATGATGGTCTCCCCCTCCAGGCCGGCGACCCCCTTCACCCGCTGCCAGATCGCCTCGGTGACGAAGGGCATGATCGGGTGCCACAGGCGGAGGATGGCGTCGAGCACCGTGATCAGGGTGTGGCGGGTACCCCGCTTGCGGGCCTCGGACGCCTCCTCGTCGGTGAGCACCGTCTTGGCCAGCTCCAGGTACCAGTCGCAGTACTCGTCCCAGACGAAGTGGTAGAGGGCCCTGGTCACCAGGTCGAAGCGGTAGAGGGCGAGCTGCTCGTGCACCTCGGCGGTGACCCGGGAGAGGCGGGTGCGGATCCAGCGGTCGGCCAGGGTGAATTCGAGCTCGCCGCCGCCGATGCCGCAGTCCTGCCCTTCCGTATTCATCAGCACGTAGCGGCTCGCGTTCCAGAGCTTGTTGCAGAAGTTGCGGTAGCCCTCGATGCGGCCGAGGTCGAAGTTGATATCGCGGCCGGTGGAGGCCAGCGCGGCGAAGGTGCACCTCAGGGCGTCGGTGCCGAAGGCGGGGATCCCTTTGGGGAAGTCCTTGCGGGTCTGGCGCTCGATCTGTCCGGCCAGGTGCGGCTGCATCAGGCCGGTCGTGCGCTTCGCGATGAGCTCGTCGAGGCTGATCCCGTCGATGAGATCGATGGGGTCGATGATGTTGCCCTTCGACTTCGACAT
>RFJX01000246.1 GCA_003694425.1 Gammaproteobacteria bacterium | reverse complement strand
GTTGTAGAACAGGGTGGCCAGACCGTCGCTCAGGCAGCGGATCCGCTTCTGGTCCGGCTCGCGCGCGGCCCGGTAGGCGTCGAGCAGCTCGCTCCTGCCCGGGTCAGCGCCGCTGCGGGCCGCCTGCCACAGCCCCTCGGCCAGGGCGGCGGCGTCGCGCAGGGCCAGGTTGAGTCCCTGCGCGGCATTGGGATGGATGGCGTGGGCGGCATTGCCCAGCAGCACCCAGCGGGGCCCCACCTGCCGCCGCGCCCAGACCAGCCGGAGGGGATAGCTGCTGCGCCGTCCGGGCCGCCGGAGGCGCCCGAGGCGATACCCGAAGCGCTCCTGCACCTGCGCCAGATAGGCCTTGTCCTCCAGCGCCAGGACCGCCTCCGCCTCCCCGGCGGCGACGGTGTTGACGCAGACGCAGTGTCCCTCGCGCTGCGGCAGCAGGGCCAGCGGGCCGGTCTCGGTGAAGCGCTCGAAGGCGGTGTTGCGGTGGGGGCGGCCGGGAGTGAGGCTGCAGACCACGGCGACCTGGCCGTAGTCCTTCTCCTCCACCTCCACCCCCAGCATCCGCCTGGAGGGGGACGCGGCGCCGTCGGCCACCACCAGCAGGCGGGCGTGGAAGCACCGTTCCCCCGCGTCGGTGGCGGCCCGCACGGTCATCCCGCCGGCCTCCGGCTCCACCGCCGTGACCCGGGCCGGGGCCACCCAGTCCAGGTCCGGCTCCCCCTCGAGCCCCGCCTGCAGCGCCTCGCCGATGGCGCGGGCGCGGACCACGTGGCCGAGGGCGTCCACCCCCTCCCCGGCCGCCGAGAGATGGGTGAAGGCGAAGCGGCCGCGCTCGGAGACGTGGATATGCTCGACGGGGCAGGCGGCCCCGGCCAGCGCCTCCCACAGCCCCAGGGCCGTCAGGATCCGGCGCGAGGCCGGGGAGAGCACGAGCCCGCGCTCGTCGTAGCCGGGCGGGGCGGCGCGGGGTCCTCCCACCGCCTCCAGCAGGGCCACCTTCAGGCCGCTGCCGCGCAGCATGCAGGCCAGCCCGGCGCCGGCCAGGCCGCCGCCGACGATGACGATGTCCCGCCGCTCAGCCTCCATTCATCAGCGCCTCGATCTCCTCCGCCTCTTTGGGCACCCCTTCGGTCAGCACCTCGTGCCCCTCCTTCGTGACCAGTACGTCGTCCTCGATGCGCACCCCGATGTCCCACCAGCGGCGCGCCAGCCCCCTGGTGCCGGCGGGGAAGTAGAGCCCCGGCTCCACGGTCAGCACCATGCCCGGCTCCAGCAGCCGCCACTGGCCGCCGATCTTGTAGTCGCCCACGTCGTGCACGTCCATCCCCAGCCAGTGGCCGGTCCGGTGCATGTAGAAACGCTTGTAGGCCTGCTCCTGGATCAGCTTCCTCACCTGGCCCTTGAGGATCCCCAGCTCCACCAGCCCCTTCGTGATCACCCGCACCGCCGCGTCGTGCGGGTCGTTCCAGTGGTTGCCCGGCTTCACCCTGGCGATGGCCGCCTTCTGCGCCGCCAGCACCAGCTCGTAGACCTCGCGCTGGGCCTTGCCATAGCGGCCGCCGACGGGGAAGGTGCGGGTGATGTCGCTGGCATAGAAGTCGTACTCGGCGCCGGCGTCCACCAGCACCAGGTCCCCCTCCTTCAGCCGGTCGGCGTTCTCGGTGTAGTGGAGGATGCAGGCGTTGGCCCCGCCGCCGACGATGCTCGGATAGGCCGGCGAGCGGGCGCCGTGGATCATGAATTCGTGCAGGTACTCGGCCTCGAGCTGGTATTCGTACATCCCGGGCCGGACCGCCTTCATCGCCCGCAGGTGGGCGCCGGCGGCGATCCGCGCCGCCTTGCGCATGGCGGCGATCTCGCCGCGGCTCTTGTACAGGCGCATCTCGTGGATCTGGTGATCGAGCGAGACGAACTCCGCCGGCGCGGTCACCCCGGCCCGGTCCCGGGCCCGGACCTGGTTCACCCATCCGGAGACGCGATGGTCGAACTCCTCGTTCAGGCCCATGGTGTAGAAGACCCGCTCCTTGTTCTCGAGCAGGCCGGGGACGATGTCGTCCAGGTCGGTGATGGGGAAGGCGTCGTCGGCGCCGTATTCCTCGACCGCCCCCTCCAGCCCGGCGCGGCGTCCGTGCCAGGTCTCCTGCTCCGGGTCGCGCTCGCGGCAGAACAGGATGTATTCCCCCTGGGGCCGGTCCGGCACCAGCACCATCACCGCCTCCGGCTCGGGGAACCCGGTGAGGTAGTAGAAGTTGCTGTCGGGGCGGTAGGGGTAGTGGACGTCCCGGTTGCGGATGTGCTCGGGCGCCGTCGGCAGGATCGCCACGCTGCCGGCGTTCATGATGTCCATCAGCCGCTTGCGCCGCCGCGCGAATTCCTTCTTACCCATTGTCAAGTTTCACCACGGAGGCACGGAGGTCACGGAGCGTTTCAACCGCGAAGTCCTCCATGCACAGAGGCTCCTCTGGCCCGGGTGCAATGACCCGTTATTCTGCCAGCCCGTTCAGGATCGAACCGTGACAGACCAGACAGCCCGTCCTGCCTGTCCTGGTTCAGGGCATTGTGCTCCACTACGTGTGCAGATCGCATTGAACCTTCACGAATCTCCGTGACCTCCGTGCCTCCGTGGTGATCATCGAACTTGCATGGCCACTGATTGGCACCGATTCCAACATGTGAGGCCCGGACATCACGGAGCCTCTTGCCTGTTTGCAGCTGGTATCCGGCTTCGGTATTCATTCTGTTCATCTGGACCACCGGGCACGCGACGATGCATCACACCGGAAATTCTCCGTGACCTCCGTGCCTCCGTGGTGCGCTTTTCTCAACGCCCATCCTGGCCTTCATCTGCGGCCGGTTCCATGCCCGGCAGGCGCCAGTCGCAGAACAGGCTCATCACGCCGGTGCGCAGGTATTCGACCAGCTCGAAGAAGGCCGCCTCGTCCTCTTCGCCTTCGGCGTGCTCGAAATCGACGCGGGTGATGCGCTCGATGTCGCGCAGCAACTCCTCCACCTCCTCCCGGGAAGGGGTCTCACGGTCCACCTCCCCGCCCTGGGCGAAGCCGTAGAGGAAGCCCTGGCACCAGTCGCGCAGGGCCTCGGCCCGCTCCGCGAGGGAGCGCTCGTCGCCGGGCAGCAGGAGGGTGAAATCCCCCTCCGGGCGCAGGAGCGAGGCCTCGGCGTGCCGGCGCAACTGCTCCAGCCGCTCCACCGCGTCGGCGATCAGCGGCTCGCCCAGGTCGCGCTCGTCCGGGAACAGCTCGCCGGCCCAGTCGCGCGCCTCGGCGAACAGCCCGCGCGAGAGGCGGCCGCAGATCACGCCGTGGCACTCCCAGGGGGTGAAGGGGGAGCGGACCGCCCGCAGGGCGTCGGCCAGCACCTCGCTGTCGTAGGTCTCCATCTATCGTTCGTCCGGCTGGATCATTCGCCACATTGAACCGCATCGGCCGGCAAAATGCCACGCGCCGGGCGGCGGGTATAATACGCCGCCGAACCAGCCACCAGCCCGGACCATGGACAAGACCTACGACCCGCACAAGATCGAACAACCCATCTACCGCCACTGGGAGGAACAGGGCTGGTTCGCCCCCCGCGGTGACGGCCCGCCCTACTGCATCATGCT
>RFJX01000245.1 GCA_003694425.1 Gammaproteobacteria bacterium | reverse complement strand
GGTTGGTTGGCTCGTCCAGCAGCAGCATGTCCGGCTTCTGGAGCAGCAGCCGGCACAGGGCCACGCGCCGCCGCTCGCCGCCGGAGAGCTTCGTCACGTCGGCCTCCCACGGGGGCAGGCGCAGGGCGTCGGCGGCGATCTCCAGCTGGCGGTCGAGGTCGTGCCCGTCGTGGGCCTCGATGAACTTCTCCAGCTTCTCCTGTTTCTTCGCCAGCAGCTCGAAATCGGCGTCGGGCTCGGCGTAGGCCGCATAGACCTCCTCCAGCCGGGCCAGGGCCTGCTTGATCTCGGCCAGCCCCTCCTCGACGTTGCCGCGCACGTCCTTGTCCGGGTCGAGCTGCGGCTCCTGGGGCAGGTAACCGATCTTCAGTCCCGGCATCGGGATCGCCTCGCCCTCGATCTCCTTGTCGAGGCCGGCCATGATCTTCAGCAGGGTCGACTTGCCGGCGCCGTTGAGCCCCAGGACCCCGATCTTGGCCCCGGGGAAGAAGGAGAGGGAGATGTCGCGCAGCAGCACCCGCTTCGGCGGGACGATCTTGCTGACGCGCTTCATGGTGTAGACGTACTGGGCCATGGCTCCTCGGACAGATTGGCTGGGTGAAAAGTGCGCGGCATTATGCCGCAAAAAGGGCGTCGTGGATCATCGTCGATGAGGTATCGCCCCGCGGGTGATCCCTGGATGGATGGACGGCCCACGAACGCCCCCGCACCGCCGCCTGCAGCGGTACCGGCGGCGGTTTGCGGTAAACTGTCGCGGCCAGCCAACCCGGGAATGATCTCCACGCCATGACGAGGCCATCCAGCCCCCTCTTCCTGCTCCTGCTGTGGCTCTGCGCCGCGGCCGCCGCGCGCGCGGGGATGCCGGTGCAGGTGACGGTGGAGCCGCTCGCCTTCCTGCTGGAGCGGATCGGCGGCGACGAGGTGGAGGTGCAGGTACTGGTGCCCGCGGGGCGCAGCCCGGAGGGCTACGACCCCAGCCCGAAGGAGATGGCGCGGCTGGCCAACTCCTGCCTCTGGTTCCGCGTCCGGCTGCCGGTCGAGCAGGCCCTGCTCGAACGGGTGACGGCGGTCAATCCCGCGCTCCAGGTCGTCGACCTGCTCGAGGGGCTGCCCCTGCGCCCCCTGCCCGACGCTGCGGGGCACCCCCATCCCGGGGAGCAG
Source organism: Gammaproteobacteria bacterium (assembly GCA_003694425.1). Classification (GTDB taxonomy): domain Bacteria; phylum Pseudomonadota; class Gammaproteobacteria; order J113; family J113; genus J113. Next base: position 6,946 of record RFJX01000245.1, on the reverse strand, counting down.
TGGGACCCCCACGTCTGGACCGATCCGGTGCTGATGAAGCGGCTGGCGGCCAGGGTGCGCGACGTGCTGGGCGGGCGCGACCCCTCGGCCAGGGAGGTCTACGCGCGCAACTACCAGGACCTGGCCCGGGAACTGGACGGGCTCGATCGCTGGATCCGGCAGCAGCTCGCCCCCTACCGGGACCGCGCCTTCATGAGCTTCCATCCCGCCTGGGGCTATTACGCCGCGGCCTACGACCTCAGGCAGCTCGTGATCGAGCAGCAGGGCAAGTCGCCGTCGCCGCGGCACCTGGTGGAGCTGGCGGAACTGGCCCGCGGGGAAGGGGTGGCGGGCATCGTGGTGCAGCCGCAGCACCCGCAGGGGCCGGCCCGGGCGCTGGCCCGCAGCCTCGGGCTCCGGGTGGTGGTGCTGGACCCGCTGGCAAGGGACTACCTCGACAACATGCGTCGGGTCACCCGGGCCCTGGTGGAGCTGTTCCGGAGCGGCGCGAGGTGAGCGCGGCCATCCGTCTTCACGGGGTCTCCTTCTCCTACGACGGGCACCGGGTGCTGGAGGACGTGAGCCTGGAGGTGCCGGCGGGGGAGTTCCTGGGCCTCATCGGTCCCAACGGCGGCGGCAAGAGCACCCTCATCCGGATCATCCTCGGCCTGCTCAGGCCCGACAGCGGGACCGTGGAACTGCTCGGCCTCCCGCCCGAGGAGGGGCGGCGCAGGGTCGGCTACGTGCCCCAGTTCGCCGGCTTCGACCGGGAGTTCCCGGTCTCGGTGGAGGAGACGGTGCTGATGGGTCGCCTGCCGGCGCGGACCTTCGGCGGCTATACCCGGGCGGACCGGGAGGCCGTCGCGCGGCTGCTGGAGGAGCTGGCGCTGGAGGCGTACCGCACCCGGCCCCTGCGGACGCTCTCCGGCGGCGAGTTGCAGCGGGTCCTGATCGCCCGGGCCCTGGCCTGCGATCCGGAACTCCTGATCCTGGACGAGCCGACCGCCAATGTCGACCTGCGCGGCGAGCAGGACATCTTCGGCCTGCTGGCCCGGCTCAACCAGCGGATGACCATCCTCGTGGTCTCGCACGACATCGGTTTCATCACCGGCTACGTGACCCGGGTGGCCTGCCTCAACCGGACCCTGCTGTGCCACGGCACGGGGGAGCTGGACCGGGCGGCGATCGACCACCTCTACGGCGGCCACGTCCACCGCATCCGGCATCTGCACGAGGAGGGCTGATGGGATTCCTCGAGGCGCTGGGCCAGTACCCTTTCCTCCAGTACGCCCTGGCCGGGGGCCTGCTGGCCAGCCTGGGCTGCGGCCTCATCGGCCCCTTCGTGGTGGTGCGACGCCTGGGCTACATGGCCGGCGGCATCGCCCATTCGGTGCTGGGGGGGATGGGCGCGGCCCTGCTGCTGGGGGCCGGGCCCTTCACCGGCGCCCTGGTGGCGGCCATCGCCGCCGCCCTCGCCATCGGCCTCGTCAAGCTGCACCTGCGCCACGACGAGGACACCGTCATCGGCGCGGTCTGGGCGGTGGGGATGGCGGCCGGCATCCTCTTCATCTCCCGGTTGCCGGGCTACAACATCGACCTGATCGCCTATCTGTTCGGCAACGTGCTGATGGTCTCTCCGGCCGACCTGGTCAGGATGGCGTCCCTGGACGGGGTGATCCTGCTGGTCCTGGTCCTCAGCTTCGACCGCCTCGTCGCGGTGGCCTTCGATCCGGAGTTCGCCCGCCTGCGCGGGGTGCCGGTGGATGCCTATTATCTGCTCACCCTATGCCTGGTCGCGCTCTCCGTGGTGCTGCTGGTCCGGGTGGTGGGGCTGATCCTGGTGATCGCCCTGCTTACCCTGCCGGCGGCCATCGCCCGTCAGATCCACGTCTCGCTCAGGGCGATGATGGCCACCTCCTGCCTGCTCGGCGCGCTCTTCACCACCACCGGTCTGGCCCTCGCCTATCACCGGGACTGGCCGGCCGGCGCCACCATCATCCTGCTCGCCGGCCTGGCCTACCTGCTGGTGGTCGCGGCCGGCGCCCTGCGCCGGAGACCGGCCCGATGAGGCTGGCGGCGCTGCTCCTGCTGCTGTCGCCGCTGCCGGCGCTGGCCGCCGGCGGCGCCGGGCCGCTCGACCTGACCGCCAGCGGCACCGGGCTGCTGGCCCTGGCCGTGTTCGTGCTGGCCTACCTGCTGGTGATGAGCGAGGAGTTCACCGGCCTGCGCAAGTCCAAGCCGATCCTCCTCGCCGCCGGGGTCATCTGGACCCTCATCGCCCTGGCATACCACGGGACCGGGGACCATCACGTGGTCGAGCAGGCGCTGCGGGCGAGCTTCCTGGAGTACGCGGAGCTGATGCTCTTCCTGCTGGTGGCGATGACCTACATCAATACGATGGAGGACCGCTGCGTCTTCGCCGCCCTGCGCTCCTGGCTGGTACAGCGCGACTTCAACCTGCGCAGCATCTTCTGGATCACCGGACTGCTGGGCTTCTTCATCTCCCCGGTGGCCGACAACCTGACCACCGCGCTGCTGATGTGTGCCGTGGTCCTGGCGGTGGGCGGTGACGACCGCAGGTACGTCTCTCTCTCCTGCATCAGTATCGTGGTGGCGGTCAATGCCGGGGGCGCCTTCAGCCCCTTCGGTGACATCACCACCCTCATGGTGTGGCAGAAGGAGACCGTACATTTCACCGAGTTCTTCCATCTGCTGCTGCCCTCGCTGATCAACTGGCTGATCCCCGCCGCCGTCATGAGCCGTTTCGTGCCCAGAGAGCTGAGTCAGGGCAGGGCGGAACTGGTGGGTCTGCGCCGGGGCGCGCGGCGGGTGATCCTGTTGTTCCTGCTCACCATCCTCACTGCCGTGGCAATGCATCAGTACCTGGACCTGCCTCCCTTCTTCGGCATGGTGACCGGACTGGGCTACCTGCAGTTGCTGAGTTTCTACCTGCGCCGGAGTGCCCTGCCCGATCTCAGGCAGCTCGACGGGAACATGGAGCCTCCTCCGACCATCGACATGCGACGGCATGCCTTCGATGTATTCGAGACCCTCTCCCGGGCCGAATGGGACACCCTGCTGTTCTTCTACGGCGTGATCATGTGTGTGGGCGGGCTGGGTTTCATGGGGTATCTGGACCACCTCTCGCACTTCATCTACGGGGGGCTGGGGGCGACCACCGCCAATGTCGTGGTGGGTGTGCTCTCGGCGGTGATCGACAACATACCGGTGATGTATGCCGTGCTCGGCATGAATCCGGACATGCCACTCGGCCAGTGGCTGCTGGTCACCCTCACCGCAGGGGTCGGCGGCAGCCTGCTCTCGATCGGTTCGGCCGCCGGGGTCGCCCTGATGGGGCAGGCGCGGGGCTGCTACACCTTCTTCAGCCACCTGCGCTGGATGCCGGTCATCGCCCTGGGATATGCCGCCTCGATCCTCGCCCACCTGTGGATCAATCAGCGACTGTTTTGACGAATATCCGAACGGGAGGAAGCAGATGAACGGGAACCTGGAATCTGTCGTGGTCACCCTGCAGGACTACGGCCTGAGCGTGCTGGGTGCCTTCCTGATCCTGGTCGCCGGCTGGGTCGCGGCCCGGCTGCTGCGCAAGGCGGTGCGCAAGGGCATGGCGCGGGCCAAGGTCGACCCGACCGTGGCCATCTTCACCGCCAACATCGTCTACTGGGCGGTGCTGGCCTTCACCGTGATCGCGGCGCTGGCCCGGTTCGGGGTGCAGACCACCTCCTTGGTGGCCATCCTCGGCGCGGCCTCCTTCGCCGTCGGCATGGCCCTGCAGGGCTCGCTGTCGCACTTCGCCGCCGGCGTGCTGATCCTCCTGTTCCGGCCGTTCCGGGTCGGTGACGTGATCGAAGGGGCGGGGGTCAAGGGTACGGTCAAGGCCATCGACCTGTTCAGCACCGAACTGGCCACCTTCGACAACGTCCGCATCGTGGTGCCCAACGGCAAGCTGTTCGGGGACACCATCAGCAACTATTCCAGCTACGACACCCGCCGTGTCGATCTCGTCGTCGGGATCAGCTACGACGCCGATCTGGGGAAGGCGATGCAACTTCTGCGGGACCTGACGGAGGTCGAGGAGCGCATCCTGTCCGAGCCCGAACCGCTGGTCGCCGTGGATGCGCTGGCCGACTCCAGCGTCAACCTGGTGATGCGCTTCTGGGTCCGCAGCGAGGACTACGGAGCGGTGCGCTTCGACATGCTGCGCAGGGTGAAGGAGCTGCTGGACCGGGAGGGGATCGATATCCCCTATCCGCAGACCGTGGTCCACCTGGCCCGGGCCTGAAGGGGTAAGGTCATGTTTCCAGCCGGCGGAGGCAGGACTCCACCTCCTGCCGCAGGTGTCGTTTCAGCGCCTGGCCATCTGATGCCGGGTCGAACCGGTAGCGGTAGTGCAGGGCCAGCAATCCTTCGACCTCTTCCCGTTGCTGTGGGGAGAGTACCCGCTGCAGCCAGGCCTGCAGCGTCTCTCCCGGCCGGGGGGCGCCCCGGCGCCGGCTGATGCGCCGGACCAGCCGGTAGAAGGGGGAGTCCTTCCCGTCGTGGATGGGCGGGGTCTTCCGGCGGGGGCCGGAACGGTGGCGGCGCCAGATCGACCAGGCCAGCCACAGGCACAGCGGCAGCAACAGCCACTGCAGGCCGGACACCTCCTTCTCTTCCTGCCCCGGGATCCCCGCCGTGGGCTGCAGGCGGTGACGCAGCCAGGCGAAGAAGTCGTAGACCGGCGTCCAGGCCGGCGCCTGTGCCGCCTCCATCCCGGCCCATACCGCAGGCGTGTTGTCCACCGTGCGCCAGCGGCCCTCCAGCCAGGCGATGGCCCAGGAATGGGCGTGGCGGGAACGCACCACGTAGAGTCCTTCCAGCGGGCTGTACTCCTCGACCGCGTAGCCCACGACATAGCGTGCCGGGATCCCGAGCCGGCGCAGCAGCAGAACGGAGGCGCTGGCGAAGTACTCGCAATGGCCGGCATGGGTCCGGCTCAGGAACTGGAGCAGCGGGGTGCCGCCGGCGAAACGTCCACGCCGGACCAGGCTGTAGCGGAAGTCGCGGGCGAAGATTGCCGCCAGGCGCGGTACCGCCTCCCCGGGCTTCAGCCCGGCCAGGCCCCAGTCGCGCAGCTGCCTGTCGAGCGGTGCGCGGTAGGACTCCGGGACCTCCAGGTCGGCGGGGCCCGGAGGCGGGTCGGCGGACCCGCCTGGGCGGTAGCGGACCCGGTAGCCGATCCTCCCCGGGTGGTATTCCAGGCGTACCGTCCCGTAGGGGTTGCGCTCCAGACCGAGGGCCCCGTCGATGCGCAGCGTGGTGGCCCCATGCGGCAGGGGGATCACCCCGCTTTCCCGCCACAGGCGGGTATGGATGGTAAGTTCCGCCTCTCCGGGCGGACCCGGGACCAGGACCCAGGTGCGGCCGTCGGCGGGGTGGTCCAGGGGCGTGAAACCACGCCCCGTCGCCGACCAGTTGCCGTTGCGGTAGCGGTCGTAGGCCGCCTCCCGCAGCAGCAGCGTCGACTCCAGCGGCCTGTCCGCCTCCACCCGCAGACGGATACCCTGGGAGAGCTTGAGCCGGCCGATGGAGCCGATGGCGGTACGCGAGGTGTCGGGGTCACGGTCCTGCCAGAAGAGGTCGTCCAGCAGCGAGAGCACCATGCCCTCCATGTAGGACTGGGCCTGGCGCAGACCCCGGGCGGTGTAGTGACCGCCGGTGGCCGCCACCATGAACAGGAGCAGGAACAGCGGCAGGGGGCGGCCGCGCGGCCGCCGCGACCAGAGCCAGGCCGCCAGCAGCAGGCACAGGGTCAGGTAGTAGCCGGGGCCCGGCCGGTTGGCCACCGCGGCGGAGACCAGGCAGAGACAGAAGTGGGGCGCGGCCAGGTCCGCCTCCCGCCTCCCCTCGGGGCTCTGCCGCAGGCTCAGGAACAGGGCCGAGAGGGGGACTCCATCGCGGCCGCCGAGACGTTGCGCCACCGGCAGCGGCAGCAGGAGCAGGGGGAGCCATTCGAGGATCCGGAACACCCCGTGACTGCCGTGGCGGATGAAGGCCCATGCGGCGAACAGCGCCAGCAGCAGGCTCAGCAGATCGGTGAGCCGCTCGAACAGGCGGTCGGTGGGGGTGAAGGAGGGGCGGTAGAGGCGGTGCAGCTCCAGGGCCAGGGCTGCCGGCAGGGCGGTGGGGAGGTGGCCGGTCTGCCAGCCCCAGAAGAGGATACCGGCCGCGGCCAGGCCGCCGGGCAGGGCGGGGTTCACCGCATCCCCCCGCCATGCCGGGCGAGACCTTCAGCCACCCGGCCGAGGGGCAGGGGCAGGAGGTGGCGCGGGCGGTCCGCCATGGGGCCCGGATCCGGGGGCGGGGCGTCCTCCTCGTGCAGCACCAGCACCTGCAGCGGGACCCCCCGGCTGCGGAGCCAGCGGACCATCTCCCGGCGCGGCCCGTCCCAGTCCAGCAGCACGCAGATGCAGGACGAAAGCCGTTCCTGGTGGCGGGAGAGCAGGGCGGTCAGCGCCTCGAAGGGGGCGTCACGGCAGGGCTCGGCGCAGGCCAGCACCTCGAGCAGCCGGCGCTGGTCGGTGGTGCCGCGGCCGCTGCTCAGGTGGATCGCCTCGGTGCCGACGAACATCAGGTCGATCAGCCCCTCACCACCGGCCAGGGCCTCGACATGGGAGGCGCAGACCGACACCGCCTCCTCGAACAGCTCCGGGTCCCGGTCGCCGAGGAAGCTGTCCAGGACCAGCCCCAGGCGCATCAAGTATTCCTCCTGGTATTCCCGCACCACCGGCCTGCCGGTGCGGGCCCAGGCGCGCCATTCGATGTGGCGCAGGGGATCGCCGGGCCGGTAGTCGCGCAGGCCGCAGAACTCCCGGGCATCCCCGACCCCCCCGACCACCTGCCTGCCGCCGGGCTGGTAGCGGCGCCCGCCCCTGAGGTCGGGGGGCGCCACCCGGTAGCGCCGGGG
>RFJX01000027.1 GCA_003694425.1 Gammaproteobacteria bacterium | reverse complement strand
TGCTCTTCGAGGGTGTGCCTGGACGAGACGATGAGGTGGATGAACCAGAACAGCAGCAGGTTGAGTACCAGCGCCAGCAGCAGGGACAGCATCAGACGCATGGCAGAGGAAGGCTATTCCTGACTGGCGGCGATCGAGACCTTGGTGATGCCGGCCAGGCGCACCTGATCCATCACCTCGACCAGGGTCCCGGTATCGGCCTTCTCGTCGGCCACGATGACCACGGAGCCTTCCGGATTCTCGGCCTTGAGCCGCAGCACCTCCGTCCGTACGGCGTGGGGGTCCACCTGCCGCTTGTCCATCCACACCTCGCCGTTGCTGCTGATGGCGATGATGATATTGCCCCGCTCCTGGCGTTCGGCGGTCTCGGCCGTCGGCCGGTTGACCTCGATCCCGGACTCCTTGACGAAGGAGGAGGTGACCACGAAGAAGATGAGGAGGATGAAGACCATGTCGATCAGCGGTGTCAGGTTGACCGCCGCCGCCGGCGAGCCCTGTTCGGTATGCGAGCGTCTCACTGGAGCATGTCCCTGGCCTTGTTGATCTCGATCTCGGCACGGTGGCTGAGATTGGCACTGAAATAGAGTCCCGAGATGCTGGTCACCAGGCCTGCCGTGGTGGTGATCAGTGCCGTGGAGATCCCGGAGGCGAGGCCCCTGGCGTTGCCCGTGCCGAAGACCTTCATCACCTCGAAGGTGCTGATCATCCCGATGACCGTCCCCAGCAGCCCCAGCAGGGGAAGGATGGCGGTGAGTGTCTCGATGGTCCGCAGCCAGACCCGCAACGAGACCGCCAGCTCGGCGATCAGCCCCTCCCGGATCCGCTGGGCGTACCACGATGCATGGTCGCTGCGCTGGCGCCATGCCTCGAGCCTTCGCTGAAGCTCCCCTGGATAGCGTTGCCGGAGGTAGAGATAGCGCTCGAGGATCAGGGTCCACATGAACAGCGAGACCACGAAGATCGCGACCAGCACCAGGCCGCCCTGATCAGAAAGCCTGAGCAGGGCTTCCAGGAGGGCGCCTGGATCAGGCATGACGGCCTGCCTGTTCGGCCATCCGCGCGACCATCGCGGCGCTCTCCTCGTCCAGCACCTGGACGATCCGCTGGCTGCGGGTGGAGAGCATGCTGTGGAACAGCAGCAGCGGGATGGCGACCGCCAGGCCCTCGACCGTGGTGACCAGGGCCTGGGAGATGCCCCCCGACATCACCCTGGGGTCGCCGGTCCCGAACAGGGTGATCGACTGGAAGGTCTCGATGATGCCGGTGACGGTGCCCAGCAGCCCGAGCAGTGGGGCGACCGCCGCCAGGATGGAGAGGGTACCCAGGCCGCGCTGGACCACGGGCAGCTCGCGCAGGATGGCCTCGTCCAGTTTCAGCCCAAGGGTCTCGGCATCGAGGCCGGGGTTCTCGGCATAGACCTGCATGATCCGGCCGAGCGGATTGAGGGGATTGGGCGTCTCGTCCTGCAACTGGCGGCGGATGGCCCGCCACAGCCAGCCCAGGCGCAGGAAACGCTCCAGCACCAGCAGCAGGCCGAGGGCCCCCAGTCCCAGGATGATGTAGCCGATGATCCCGCCCTGCTCCAGCCGTTCGCGCAGGTCGGGGGTCTGGACCAGCAGCGCCAGCATGCTCCCCCGGGTGGGATCGATGGTGGTGGTGACCAGGCCCTCGCTGGCCTGTTCCAGCTCCTGCGCCAGCCTGCGGTAGCGCAGGGGCGGCTGGCGCGGAGGTTCGACCAGGTCGCGGGTCTCGGGGAGATAGCGCAGGAAGTTGCCATCGCTGGTGACGGTGAAGACCCCGACCCGGGTCACCCGGGCCTGCGCAACCTCACCCCGGCTGGTGATGACCTTCGTCCCGAAGCGGACGACTCGCCCCGACTCCGCGATCTCCTGGAGCTGCAGCAGCCACAGGTCGGTGAGCTGGGCGATGGAGGGCATCTCCCGGAGCTTCGACAGCAGCTCCGGAACCCGCAGCCGGTCGGGATACTGGGCGGTGATCAGGGAGTTGGCCAGCGTTCCCCTGACGCTCGCGGCCAGTTCCCGCGAGATGCCCTTGAGGCGGCCGAGATCGCCGAGGTTGCGCTGCAGTACGCTCAGCTGGAACTTGAGCGATTCCTGGTTCGTCTCGAAGCGCTGCTTCAGATCGGAGGTTCGCGCCTCTTCCCGCTCCAGCTCCTTCCGGGCCTCCTCCAGCAGGGCGGCCTGTTTGTCCTTTTCCGCCTCGAAACGTCTGAGTCGTTCCTGCAGGTCCATCCTCTCCTGGCTGGATTCCTCCCTCACCTTCTCCAGCAGTTCCTGCAGCGGGGACGCGGCCCGGGCAGGGAGTGCGAGGCTCAGTCCCGACAGGATCAGGACGATGGCAACCAGACGCATGTGTGACGTACCGCCCATCATGACCCCGCATCCTCCGGTGCGCTGACCGGCAGCCGCAACAGGTCAGGCGGCACCTGTTTGCGGGCGATCTGGAGTCCGTGCAGCACCTCCTTGTTGAGCGCCTCCTCCAGGCGCTGCCAGCGTCCGTTCCGGGCGTCCCAGACACCGGACTCGCTGCCGTCCAGGGTCTGATAGTAGAGTCCCACCCGGCCGAGTCGCAGGAAATCGACCGTGCGGGACGTTCCCTCCATCTCCAGTGATGAGGTATAGGCCTCGATGGTGCGGCCGTAGTCGGTCTCGATCTTGTAGACCTCGTTGATGCGGCGGAACTTCTCGGGCATCGGCACCGACGGGTCGTCCATCATCTTGCGCAGTTGCGCCACCCTGGCGCGGCGTTCCTCCAGGAGGAAGGGCAGGTCCTTGTCGATCACCTCGCCGAGGACATCGATCATGCGCAGCATGAAGGGCAGCAGTTGCTGCTGGATGACCCGGATATTGCTGATCTGGGCGCGGTAGGAGGCGAGCTTCTCCTCCTGCTTCTGCACCAGCCGTTCGAGCTGGCCGTTGTAGGCGCGCAGGCTCTCGATCTGGCCGAGGAGCTGGCGGTATTCCTGCCGCATCTCTTCGCTCCGGTCGGCCATCTCGTCGACCTGTTTCTGGTTTTCCTTCACCGCCTCGTGGCTCTCGAGTCGGGTGTCGATGGCCGCGTCGAGCGAGTCGGCGGCCCGGGCGGATGCGGCGAGCAGGAGTGCCGCCAGGAGTAACGGGATGCGCACGGTGATGATCTGGTCCTTCTGGTACGGTATGAGAGAGCGCACGATATTAGGCACTTTGCCCTTCCGCCTCAAGACGACGGGAGGGGGCGGGCGGGATTCGGGAAAATTTCCCGATATTCGACTGTGTACCTGTGAGATACTTCGTTTCGTGATCCCGCGTGCCCGACTGCCGATGGCCGATTGCCGATGGCCATATCCATGAGTCTCCACCTCCGCCTCAATCTCCTGCTCTCGGCCCTGTTCCTGCTGGTCTTCGTCCTGGGGGCGGCCCTGGTCATCCACAACGCCCGCAAGGCGGTCAGTGACGAGATGGAATCCACCGCCAGGCTGACCCTGCAACTGCTGGAGATCGCCCTGGACGAACTCGACCGGCCGGCCAGCGAGGCCCTGCTCGGGCGCCTGCGTGAGCGGCTCGGCCATCTGGCCCACACCCGCCATCTGCGCCTCGAGTTCCGCTCCGGCGCGCCCGGGTCGATACCCGCCGTGGAGGCCCCGGCGGCACCCCCGGATGCGCGTGCGCCGGCCTGGTTCACCCGGCTGGTCTGGCCCGGGGATCGGCACCCGCGCTACACCCTCCGGCTGCCGGGCGATCCACGGGGGGCGATTGTCGTCTGGACCGATCCGGCGGATGAGATAGGCGAGGCGTGGGAGGAGGCGCGGGTACTGCTCGGGCTGCTGGCCCTCGCCCTGGTCCTCTCCCTGGTCACGATCCACCTGGCGGTGGGGCACTGGCTGCGACCCGTCACCACCATCCTCGATACCCTGGAGGAGATCGGATCGGGCAACTATCGCACCAGGCTCGATTCCCTGGGGACCCCCGAACTCGATCAGATCGCCCGGGGTGTCAACCTGATGGCCGGGGCCCTGGAGCAGGGCCGGGAGGAGAACCTTCGGCTCGCCAGGCAGGCGCTGCATATCCGCGAGGAGGAGCGGCGTCACCTCGCCCACGAGCTGCACGACGAGCTCGGGCAGTCGCTCAGCGCCATCCGGGCCGTGGCGGCCACCATCGACCGCGGCGAAGGAACAGACCCGGAAGCAGCGCGGAGCGGTGCCCGTACTATCAGCGGGATTGCCGGTCAGATCTACGATGTGGTGAGAGGCATGATGCGCCGGCTGCGCCCCGTGGTCCTGGACGAACTGGGGCTGGTTCCCGCACTGCAGGAGATGGTGGATGACTGGAACAGCCGCCATCAGGAGACCTTCTGCAGCCTGGAGATTGCGCCGGGATTGCCCGAGCCGGATGACGACACCAGGATCAACCTCTATCGTATCGTCCAGGAGGCCCTGACCAATGTGGCCAGACACGCCGGTGCGGGTACCGTCGCGGTCTCCCTGACCCCCGCCGACGGGGGATTGCGGCTGGTGATCGAGGACGACGGTCGTGGTTTCGACCCGCGCACCACCAGGCGTGGGCTGGGGCTGCTCGGCATCGAGGAACGGACCGGCGCCCTTGGCGGGCGCTTCCGGATCGAGTCCGGGCCGGGGCGGGGTGTGAGGATGGAGATCGAACTGCCACTGGAGGTACAGCAATGACCAGGCGTGAAGGGATCAGGGTGCTGCTGGTCGACGACCATGCCGTGGTGCGCGCGGGCTACCGGGTCCTGCTGGAGAGCGCCGACGACCTGGTGGTGACCGGCGAGGCGGAGAGCGGCGAGCAGGCCTGCCGTCTCTATCAGGAACAAGGGGCCGATGTGGTGGTGATGGACCTCTCGCTGCCCGGTATCGGCGGACTGGAGGCGATCCGGCGCATCGTCGCGCGCGACCCGGCGGCCCGGATCCTGGTCTTCTCCATGCACGAGGACACCGTCTTCGTGGAGCAGGCCCTGCAGGCGGGTGCCCGTGGCTACCTGCCCAAGAGCAGCGCGCCGGAGGTGCTGGTCGAGGCGGTCCGCCAGATCGCCGCCGGCGAGCTCCATATCGACGGTGACATCGCCCAGCGCCTCGCCTTCCAGAAGACCCGCGGCCGCAGCAGCCCCTTCGCCGGGCTCTCGACCCGTGAGTTCGAGATCTTCTGTCTGCTGGCAGAGGGCTGCAACATCAACGAGATCGCCGACCGTCTCTCGCTGAGCTACAAGACGGTGGCCAACTACAGTACCCAGGTGAAGAACAAGCTCGGCGCCACCACCGTGGCCGACCTGGCCCGTCTGGCGATCCGTCACGGGTTGCTGGAGGCGTGAGGATGGCCATCAGCAATCGGCAATCAGTAATCAGTCATCAGTCATCAGTCATCAGTCATCAGTGATCAGTGATCTGTCATCAGCAGCTTGACAGGCCGGGGAGGGCAATTACGCTCTTGTCTGACAACTGACAACTGACAACTGACAACTGACAACTGACAACTGA
>RFJX01000244.1 GCA_003694425.1 Gammaproteobacteria bacterium | reverse complement strand
GGGCGCCGTGCTGCATCAGCAGCAGCCCGCCGGTCCCGGCCGCGGTGACCGCCTGGGCCGCGGCCAGGCCATCGGTCCCGTCCATGAAAGTGTAGAGATTGGTCATCCAGACGATCCCTAGCAGGGCCAGCAGGCCGCCCGGCGCCCCGGCGTGTAGGCGGAAGAAGCCGAAGTCGATCTCCGGCAGCCCGCCCAGCCAGCCCAGCGCCCAGATCCCGGCACCGAGCTGCACCAGCAGGCGCGGCGTGGGGGCCAGGTCGCGGTGGTCGTCGATCCAGCCGATCAGCGCCGCGAGGGCGCCCCCGCCCAGGGCCAGCGCCAGCGAGGCATCGCCGTCGCCGCGCGGCGCCAGCTCCAGGAGCGTAGCCAGCGCGGTCACGGCGATGGCCAGTCCTCCGCCCCGCGGCGTCGGTACCGCGTGCGAACTGCGTTCGTTGGGGATGTCCAGCAGGCTGCGGCGCAGGGCATAGCGCCGCACGGCCCAGGTCAGGGCCAGGGAGGAGAGAAAGCAGGAGAAGAGCAGCAGCAGCATCGGAAGCGGATCATGCCCGGGCCCGGTGTCCGGGATCATGCGGAGCCACTGCCGTGCTTCGCGTCATGGATCAGGGTGCGATCAGTTCCAGCGATGGAAAGTAACTCCGGTAACGCGCGGCATCCCGGGTGATGAGACACAGATTCTCGACGGCGGCATGGGCGCCGATGAAGAAATCCGGAAGGGGTGAACGGCGGTTTCCTCCACCTGTCCGATAGCGCAGGAAACACTTGCCCGCAAGAAAGGCGGCCTCCCAGGGTAACGGCCGGCGCTGGAAACGGTCCGGCGGTAACACCGCTTCGAGTTCCTCGATGCGCTGAAAGCCGATGGATACCTCCGCATAGATCACCGGATTGATGGAGAGGCTGCCGCTGTCCGCCGCGGCAGCCAGCACCTGCGCGGACCAGTCGAACCAGCGGGGGTCATCCTCCAGGATGTCGAGAAGGACATTGCTGTCGACGAGATAGTCCGGCAACGCTACCCGCCCCTCGTCAGGGCCATGATCTCATCGGTACTCATACAGACCGTCGCCCTGCCCCTGAGATGCCTGATCAGCTCCCGGCCCGGCGGGCGGCCTACAGCGATCTTGCGCAGGATGACCCGGTCCCCCTCCACCACGAACTCCACCTCACTGTAGGGGGCAATTCCGAGCCGTTCCCGAATCGCCTTGGGGATGGTCACCTGACCCTTGGTCGTCACCCGCATAGCAACAGGCCCGATGGAAGTAATACCAGTAATAGTAATACTTTTGCTGCCCCTGTCAAAAAGGGCCACTGGGCCTCCCGGGCTGCATGTACCAGCGTGCGGTCCGGGCCATCCCCTCCTCGATGGAACAGGGCGGTGTCCAGGTGAGCGTCCTGCGCAGCGGGAGGTCATCGACGGTCAGATCACCGAGCAGGCGATCCGCGAGCGCGCCGCGTCCGAGCAGGCGGGCGGCCAGGCGCAGCAGGACCGGAGGGAAGGGGACCAGCCGGGCGGGCCGGCCCAGGGCGTGGGCGAGGTGCCGGATCAGGGCGGGGGTGGAGAGCGGCTCGCCGTCGGAGACGTAGAAGGTCTGCCCGGCGGCCGCCGGGTGTGCCAGGCAGGTCAGGATGGCGTCGGCCAGGTTGTCGACGTAGAGCAGGCTGCGACGGTTGTCCACGCTGGCCAGCGGCAGCGGGACCCCACGATCGATCAGCCGCAGCAGGCGCAGGAAATTGGCCCGCACCCCGGGGCCGTAGACCAGCGGCGGGCGCAGGATCACCACCTCCATGCCGGTGCGGGCCTCGAGATCGCGCAGGCCGAGCTCGGCCTCGCGCTTGCTGCGGCCATAGGCATCGGCCGGCGTCGGCGGGGTATCGGGTGTCAGATGGCCGGACTCCCCCACCGCCTTCACGCTGCTCAGGAAGACGAAGCGCCGCACCCCAGCCCGGGCGGCCTGCCCGGCCAGGTGCAGGGTGCCCAGGGTGTTGACCTGACGGTACAGGCCCGGCTGGTCATCCTTCAGGTGGTGGACCCGGGCGGCCAGGTGCACCACCGCCTCCACCTCAGTTAGTGCCTCGCTCCAGTCGGTCGCCGGGCCGATGTCACCGGTGACGACGGACTGCACAGGAGTGGGCAGGTCCGGTGCGGCCAGCGGGATGCGGATCGCGGCCCGGCATGGGATGCCCCGCTCCACCAGCAGCCGGCAGAGCGACCGCCCGACGAAGCCGGTAGCGCCGGTGACGAGGACCGGTGCTGGGATCACCGGCTCAAAGCAGCCCGAGGCCCATCACAGCGGCGGCCTGATTGAGTCTTCCGTCGAAACAGGCGAACACCACCGTATCCTCCTGGCCCTCCTGCAGGATCCGGGCAGCAGCCAGGTGCATGCTGTCATAGGCACGAAGGGAAAAGGCCTCGACATACTCGGCGGCGAGATCGACCAGCTTGCGGGTCGTGCCGACCTGCATGTAGTTCTGCCAGTCCTCCATGAAACCGCAGCGCAGGGTCTGCCAGCCGGGCTCGTCAATGCGTCCCTCTCGTAACAGCCGGGCAAAGGCGGAGCGGGCTTCCACCTGGGCGATCACATGACTGGCAACTGCCGTCGCTTCGTTGATAGCACCCAGTACCTTGGCAGTATGCTGCTCCTCCACATAGGCCTTCACCAGCGCCGAGGTATCCAGATAGAGGATCAATCACGCTCCTCCAGGACCATGTCCGCCACCGAGCGCCCGGGAATCACCGGCCGGTTCCGGCCACCCCGGGGTTTCCTCCCGTTCCATACGACCCCCGGAATGCGGACATCACCCGTCCCACCTACAGGGACGATGTCCGCAACCAGGGTCTTGTGGCGACAGACCTGAATCGTTTCCCCCGCCTCGACCCGGTGAAGATAGGCAGAGAGGTGATTTTTCAATTCACGAACGGATACTTTCATCAAGAGAGCCCATTGTGGCTACTTTCAACACAGAATTGTAGCTACATTGCTGCAGGCAGGCAAGAAAGCCTCGTCCATTACTCACACCTGCATGAAGGCTCGTTCAGTACCCTGGAATAGAGACTGATGGTTTCCTTGATCACCCTCTCGAGGGAGAACTCCCTTTCCACTCGCACACGGGCGGCACGCCCCAGCTCCCGGCGCAAGGCCGGTGTCCCTACCAACTGGGCGATGGCCTGCGCCAGGGCGGCCGGGTCCCGGGGCGGCACCAGCAGGCCGGTCTGGCCATCGATCACCACCTCGCGGCAGCCGGGGACGTCGGTGGCTACCAGGGCCCGTCCCAGGGCCGCCGCCTCCAGCAGGACCTTGGGCAGGCCCTCACGGTACGAGGGCAGACAGACGACGTGGGCCCGGGCCAGGACGGAGGTCATCTCCTCCTGCCAGCCCCAGTGCTCGACCACCCCCTCCTCCACCCAGGCCGCGAGGGTGGCCGGCTCGATGGCGGCGGGGTTCTCCGGATCGGGGTCGCCGACCAGCACGAAGCGGCAGCCCTCGTCGCGCAGGAGCCGGGCCGCCTTCACGAACTCCCCCACCCCCTTGGTCCAGAGCAGACGGGAGGCCAGCATCACCGTCACCGGGCCTGCCGGCTCCGGCTGCGGCGTGAAGCGGGTCAGGTCCACGCCGGAGCCGCGGATCAGGTGGCAGCGCTCCCCGGGAATGATCCCACCCTCCACCAGGGCCGCGCGGTCGTCCGGATTCTGCACGATCACGGCGGTACCAGGTCCACCCAGCGCCAGGCGGTAGAGCCGGCGCACCAGCCCCGCCAGCAGGCGGGTGCGGCGATCCCCGGCGGTGAACAAGTGGCCCATGCCGGCGATGGCGGCGACCGTGTGCGGCACCCCGGCCAGCCGCGCGGCCAGCCCCCCGTAGATCACCGGCTTGAGCGCCACCAGGTGCACCAGTTCGGGGCGCTCGCGGCGGAAGATCCGCAACAGCTCGAACAGGGCGGCCAGCTCCCGCAGCGGATTGCCCGAGCGGCGCCTCAGCCGACGGAGCGGGATCAGGCGCACACCTGCCTGCCGGATCGCCTCCGCGTGCCGCTCCACCCGGGTCGCCACCGCCACCTCGCATCCGGCCTCCCTTGCCGCCACCGCCAGCGGCAGGCGGTGGGAGCAGAAGTACCAGTCCTCGGTGACCACATACAGCAGCCTGGCCCCGCTCATGACCAGCGCTCCCGCCAGGCCTGGAACATCAGTACGCCCCAGAGGGGGTATTGCCAGTTGCGGCGGCCGGAGAGGTGTTCCGCCCAGCGCCGGCGGATCGGACCGGGTTCGAATATGCCCTCCCGGCGCAGGCGTCCCTCGTCCAGCAGGACCTCGGCCCAGTCGCGCAACGGCCCGCGCAGCCAGGCCTCCAGCGGCACGGCGAAGCCCATCTTGGGGCGCTCCACCAGCGCCGGCGGGACATGGCGATGCAGCACCCGGCGCAGCAGGTACTTGCCCTGTCCTCCCCGGATCAGCAGTTCCGGCGGCAGGCTCCAGGCGAAGGCGAGCAGGCGGTGGTCGAGCAGGGGGACACGGGTCTCCAGGCTGGCCGACATCGCTGCCCGGTCGACCTTGGTGAGGATGTCGCCCGGCAGATAGCCGGCCGTGTCCAGGTACATCATGCGCCGGGCGCCGCTCACCTTGCCGGGCAGGCCTGCCTCCACCTCCCGCAACAGACCGGGTTCCCGGCCCCCGATCACCAGCTGTTCCGGCTGCGGCCAGTGGCTGATCAGCCGGCGATAGAGATCGGCAGGGTCGGTGAAGGCGAGCAGGCCGGCGAGCTTGTGCAGCTTGTCACCGGGCAGGCTGAAGCGGAGGTGAGCCGGCAGCAGTGGCGAGAGCATGGCGAACAGCCGGTCCCACAGAGCGGGCGGGAGCAGCCGGATCGCCGCGCCCGCGGCACGGCGCAGCGGCGCCGGCACTGCCGCCGCCCGCTGCAGCCGCAGGGCCCAGAAGTAGCGGTTGTAGCCGCCGAAGAGCTCGTCCCCGCCGTCGCCCGTCAGGGCCACGGTCACGCGCCGGCGCGTGAGCCGGCTGATCAGCGTGGTCGGGATCTGGGAGGCGTCGGCGAAGGGCTCGTCGTAGATCTGCGGCAGATCGGGAATGAGCGCCAGGGCCTCTTCCGGCGTGACCGTGAGTTCGGTGTGGCGGGTGTCCAGGTGTGCCGCCACCCGGGCGGCATGCGGCGCCTCGTCGTAGATCCGGTCGGCATAGCCGACGCTGAAGGTACGCACCGGCTCACCGGCGCGGCGCTGCATCAGGGCGGTGACGAGCGAGGAATCGATGCCGCCGGAGAGCAGCGCCCCGAGCGGGACGTCCGCCTCCAGGCGTTCGGCCACCACCTCGTCGAGCAGGGCCTCCAACGCCTCCACGGCCTCCGCCTCGCTGCCCCGCCAGGGGTGCTCCATGGCCTCCATCACCGTTGCGGAGAGGGACCACCAGGGATCGGGGCCGGTCTGCCGGCCGGAGGCGTCGCGGCTGAGGAGACAGCCCGGCGGGACCTGGGCCACCCCGCGATAGATGGAAAAGGGTTGCGGCACGTAGTTGTGCCGCAGATAGAGACAGAGGGCGTCCCGGTCGAGTTCGGGCCGGAAGTCCGGGTGGCGGTGCAGCGCCTTCAGCTCGGAGGCGAAGATAAAGGCGCTGCCATTGACGGCGTAGTAGAGCGGCTTCTCGCCGAAACGGTCCCGGGCCAGGGAGAGACGCCGCTCCCTGCGATCCCACAGCGCCAGGGCGAACATCCCGCGGCTTCGCTGCAGGGTCGGGACGAGGCCCCAGGCCGCGATCCCCTCGAGCAGGGACTCGGTGTCCGAGTGCCCGCGAAAACGGTGGCCGGCGGCCTCCAGCTCACCGCGCAGCTCGTGGTGGTTGTAGATCTCGCCGTTGAAGGCGAGTACGTAGCGGCCGTCGGCCGAGACCATCGGCTGATCCCCCGCCGACGAGAGATCGAGGATGGCCAGACGGCGATGGCCCAGGGCGATGCCGGCGGCAGGATCGCACCAGTCGCCGCCCCGGTCCGGTCCCCGATGCGTCAGCGCGTCGCGCATGGTGCGAACGATCGCCTCCTGCCCCTGCAGCGGCAGGGCCGCGGAGGACTGGAGGAAACCCGCTATTCCGCACATGGTGCCTCCCCGTCGGGCAACAGGGAACGGTAGAGATGTGCATAGGCGTCGACGCAGCCCTCCAGGGCGAAGTTCTCCTCGCAGCGCCGGCGCGCGCCCGCCCCCAGGCGGTGCCGAAGTTCCCCGTCCAGGGCCAGCCGGCGCAGTGCCCGTCCGAGCGCGGCCGGATCCCGGGGCGGCACCAGCAGGCCGCTGTGCCCGTCCTCGACCGCCTCGGGGTTTCCGCCCACCCGGGTCGCCACCATCGGCAGCCCGCAGGCCATGGACTCCAGCAGGGTGTTGCTGAAGCCCTCCTGGTGCGAGGGCAGGACGCCGATGTCGGCCAGTTGCATGAAGGCCGCGGCATCCGCGCGGGGCCCGAGCAGATGCAGGTTGGCGCCGATCCCCCGCTCGCGCGCCTGATCGAGGAGCGCGCCGCCGATCCCGTCGTCTCGCCCGACCAGCAGCAACTGCCAGCCGTGCGGCAGGTCCCCGGCGATCCCGGCCAGTGCCTCGATCAGATCGGCATGCCCCTTGTAGGGGATGAGATTGGCCACCACCAGCAGGACCAGGGCATCCGCCCCGATCCCCCGTTCCCGGCGCAGAGCCTGGCGTTCCGCGGGAGTGACCGGACGGAAACGGCCGGTGTCGACGCCGTTGTAGATCAGGTGCAGGCGTGCTTCGGGGACCCCCTCCTCCCGCAGTTGTTCGAGGACCGCCCGGGAGTTGGCCAGCACCCGGGTCATGTGCGGGTGCAGGCGGCGTTCGATACGGGCCAGCCAGGGGTGGCCGGACTGGTAGTCACTGAGGCTGCGCCGGCTCATCAGGCGCACCGGCACCCTCGCCAGCAGTGCGCAGGGCGCGCCGACCAGATAGGCCGCCGGAAGGAAACAGTGCACGATTGCCGGCCGCCGGCGCAGGAGCAGCCGGAGCAGGCCCAGCACCGTCACCGGCAGAATCAGGATCCGCCGCAGCGCGGCCGGGAGGAAGGCCGGCGGGCGCAGGTCCGGGGCGTGGACCGGCACGCCCTCCGCCTCCAGCTCGTCGGCCAGGGCCCCGCGATGGGTCAGGCACCAGACCCGGGGCCGCAGTCCCCGCTGCCGCAGTCGCGGCAGCACCTGCCGCAGATGCCGCTCGCAGCCGCCGACGTCCAGATCGCCGATGATGTAGAGGATCTCCGGCAGTGCTGCTCAGCTCCGCCGGAAGACGAACTCGTTGCAGCCGTGCCGGCGGCCGCAGCCACGCACCGATTCGGGCACCAGACCCTGCCGGCGGTAGAAATCGATGACCCGCGCAGGGCTGGCCACCTCGAAGGGATAGCCGCCGAGCCAGTCGAGCATGTCGTGCCACAGGGACATCCCCCGCCCCAGGCGCAGCCGCCCGGTCAGGGCGCGAGCCAGCCACCGCGCCCCCAGCAGATAGGGGGCATGCAGGGCGATCATCGCCGCCCTTCCGGCCGGCCCGCGGTTGTAGGTCCGCTTGACCGCCGTCCAGTAGCGGCTGATCCAGCCCTGATCGTTGTACAGGGCCAACACCAGCAGCCCGTTGTGCGACAGCGGGATCAGGGCGTTGGCCAGGGCCTGCTCCATGGCCCCGGTGTGATGCAGCACGCCCCAGGAATAGACGATGTCGAACGGCCCCAGGGAGCGCAGGTAGTCCGCATCCAGCGCCGAGCCCTGTTCCACCGTCCACTCGGGGTCATCGGGGGCGAAGCGCCGGCGCAGCTCCGCGGTGCAGGCCACCGATTCCGGGTCGTAGTCGAAGGAGTGGACCTGCGCCCCCAGCCGCCGCGCCGCCAGCGAGGAGAGGCCGCTGCCCGAGCCGATATCGAGGAAGCGCCACCCTTCGAGGTCGGTGACCCCCAGCAGATTCGCCAGGGCCTGAG
>RFJX01000026.1 GCA_003694425.1 Gammaproteobacteria bacterium | reverse complement strand
CCGTCCCGCTCCCAGCGGCGGCTGGAGGTGATCACCCGCTGGCGCAGGCAGAGCGGGCGGCAGCGCCGGCGCAGCAGTGCGCTGAGGGCGACGTCCTCCATCAGCGGCTGCTCCGGGAAGCCGCCGACCTCGAAGAAGAGCCGGCGGGAGACGAACAGGGCCTGGTCCCCGGTGGCAATGCCGGTCAGCCGCGAGCGCAGGTTCATCATCCGCTCTACCACCCGCAACAGTGGATGCGCGCCGGACAGGAGCACGTCGAACCGGCCCCACAGGGGGCCTTCCGACCCGGCCAGCTCGAGCAGGGTCTCGGCAGCACCCGCGCCGAGGGAGGTGTCGGCGTGGAGGAACAGCAGCAGCGTCCCCCGGCTGGCCTTCGCCCCGGCATTCATCTGCCGGGCCCGGCCCCGCGGCGCCCGCACCACCCGGGCCAGGGAGGCGGCCAGTTCCGGGGTGCCGTCACTGCTGCCGCCATCGACCAGGATCACCTCGTGGCCCCGCTCACGCAGCGGCTGCAGGGGTGTCAGCGTGGCCCGGACCACGGTGGCCTCGTTGAGCGCCGGGACGATGACCGACAGCCTGCCCACTTCAGCCGCCCCCCTCCAGGGCTCCGCCGCAACTGCTCCCCTGCCCCGCCGTGCAGCCGTAGCAGTGCCCCCTGGTGGCGATCCGCTTCCCGGCAGGGTCCCGCCCGAGGAGATCGCGCAGGTGGACCGGCCCTTCGCCGCCGAGCGGGATCCCGAGCATCTGGTTGAAGTCGCAGTCATGGACCCAGCCCTGCCAGTCCACGCTGATCAGGGTGCGGCACATCACCCCCTCCAGGTTCTCGTCCCGGTGGGCCCCGCGCAGCAGCTCGAGATAGGGGTGGAAGGTACCGTCACGCAGGAGGGCGTGGCCGAAGCGGCGGATGGGCATGTTGGCGAGACAGAGCAGGCGGTTGAAGCGGACCCCGTAACGCTGTTCCAGTTCGCGCCGGTAGGCCGCTTCCAGCGCCTTCTGGGGTGGCGGGAGGGTGGGCCCCAGTGGATTGTAGACCAGTTCCAGCACCAGCCCACCAGCGGGGTCGCCGTAGCCGAGACCGTTGAGCCGCCGCAGGGCACGGATGCTGCGTTCGAAGACCCCTTCGCCCCGCTGCGCATCCACGTTCCGGTCCTGATAGCAGGGCAGCGAGGCGGTGACCCGGACCCGGTTCGCGGCCAGGAATTCGGCCAGCCCCTCCTGATCCGGCTCTTCGAGGATGGTGAGATTGCAGCGGTCGATCACCTCGACGCCCAGCCGCCTCGCCTCCACCACCAGGTGGCGGAAGTGGGGATTGAGTTCCGGCGCCCCCCCGGTCAGATCGAGGGTCTGCGCCCCGGAGCGGGCGAGGTATTCAAGCACCAGGGCGACCGTTGCGCCGTCCATCTCCTCGGTGCGCTTCGGTCCGGCGTCAACATGGCAGTGGCGGCAGGCCTGGTTGCAGCGGTATCCCAGATTGACTTGCAGGGTCCGGGTCCCGTCACGGTGGAGTTCGGGGAAGGAGATCCTCTCGAGCAGTGGGGCGGTATCCAGCATGGCGTTCAGTCGGATCGTTGTTGGCACCGGTCAGCAGACCGGCCGTGTGCCCATATCCTGACGCCGGAATCCCCGCTTTGCAAAGCCTGCGGGCAAAAAGAGACCCGCACGCGGCGGGTCCAACCAAGAGGGGGAGGAAATGAAGTATTGCTTTTATGACCAATGCACTGGCGATTGGTTCCGTCGAACAGGCAAAAACCGGGGCTCTTGACCATTACGGACCGTACATTAGTAGCAATTACAATTCGTTATCCTAGTTTCCTAATTCTGATTGAGGGATTGTACCGCCCGGATCGTCGCGCCAATTCCGGGTCCCGGACGGATCTGCTAGGATCGCATACCGACATCGGTGTGGGTGCAGGGTTGCGTGGCATCGAGATTCTGCCCTGGTAGCTCAGCCGGGCGAGCAGGACCGTTCGTCCAGTGGACGAACGCAGCTTGTGAGCGCCCCGCCAAGGGTGAGCTGCGAAGGCAGCGAACGCCACGCCAGGGATGGCGGGGCTGT
>RFJX01000243.1 GCA_003694425.1 Gammaproteobacteria bacterium | reverse complement strand
GCCAAGGTGACCAGCCTCGTGGTGCTCAATTTCGCCGTGCTCGCAGCCCTTGTGGCCACCGTGCTCTCTATCCTCAAGATCAGCCTCGGAGTCGCCTGAGTCATGACATCTGCCTATACCATCATCGACCACGAATATGACGTCGTTGTCCTAGGCGCGGGCGGAGCCGGCCTGCGCGCCACCTTTGGCATGGCGGTGGAAGGGCTCAAGACGGCCTGTGTCACCAAGGTCTTTCCCACCCGCAGCCACACCGTCGCCGCCCAGGGTGGGGTGGCCGCCTCCCTCGGCAATCTGGATGAGGACAACTGGCGCTGGCACATGTACGACACGGTAAAGGGGTCGGACTGGCTGGGTGACCAGGACGCAATCGAATTCATGTGCAGGGAGGCGGTCCCGGCGGTGTTGGAGCTGGAGCACTATGGTCTGCCCTTCTCCCGTACGCCGGACGGGAAGATCTACCAGAGGCCCTTCGGCGGCCACATGAAGAACTTCGGTGAGACCCCCGTACCCCGTGCCTGTGCGGCCGCTGACCGCACCGGCCACGCCATGCTCCACACCCTCTACCAGCAGTCGCTCAAGCACAAGGCGGAGTTCTTCGTCGAATACTTCGCCCTCGACCTGCTGATGGAGGATGGCGCCTGCCGGGGTCTTATCGCCTGGAATCTCGAAGACGGCACCATCCACAGGTTCAAGGCCCATGCCACCGTCATCGCAACCGGAGGCTTCGGACGTGCCTACTTCTCCTGCACCGGTGCCCATACCCAGACCGGCGACGGTGGCGCGATGGTGCTGCGCGCCGGCCTGCCATTGCAGGACCTGGAGTTCGTCCAGTTCCATCCCACCGGAATATACGGTGCAGGTTGCCTCATTACCGAGGGGGCGCGCGGCGAAGGTGGTTACCTCACCAACTCCGAGGGGGAGCGCTTCATGGAGCGCTACGCGCCCAATGCCAAGGACCTGGCATCACGTGACGTGGTGAGTCGTGCCATGACCATCGAGATCCGTGAGGGACGTGGTGTCGGACCGAACCGGGACCATATCCACCTGCACCTTGAGCACCTGGGCCCGGAGGTGATCAACGAGCGCCTTCCCGGCATCGCCGAGTCCGCCCGGATCTTCGCCGGCGTCGACGTGACAAAAGAGCCGATACCGGTGATTCCGACGGTCCATTACAACATGGGCGGGATCCCGACCAATTACAAGGGCGAAGCAGTCTGTCCCAGGGATGGAGACCCCGATGCCACCGTGCCCGGACTCATGGCCATCGGCGAGGCGGCCTGCGTCTCGGTCCATGGAGCCAACCGGCTCGGCTGCAATTCGCTGCTCGATCTGATCGTCTTCGGCCGTTCCGCCGCCAAGACCTGTGCCGAGCAGATCCGGCCCGGAAGCCGGCACCGGGAACTCCCCAGCGATGCCGGCGAGGAGGCCCTGGCTCGCCTAGACCGTCTGCGCCATGCCAACGGCGACACCCCCACGGCGAAGATCCGTGAGAGCATGCAACGCACCATGCAGAACTACGCCGCCGTATTCCGCACAGGGGAGGTCCTGCAGGAGGGCATAGAGAAACTGCAACAGGTGCGGTCCAGCTTCGCCGATGTCAAGGTCTCCGACCGTTCGCTCATCTGGAACACCGACCTGGTCGAGACCCTGGAACTGGCAAACCTCCTCGACCTCTCCGCAGTGGTCATCCAGGGTGCCTACAACCGGACCGAGAGCCGGGGCGCCCAGGCACGCGAAGACTACCCGGAAAGGGACGATGAGAACTGGCTCAAACATACGCTGGGCTGGATCGACGAGAACGGCAAGGTCACCCTGGACTATCGGCCAGTCCACATGTACACCCTCACGGACGAGGCTGAGGTGATACCGCCCAAGCCGCGCGTCTACTGATCCGGAACCAGAACGAGAGGGCTCAAGAAAATGGCAGAATTCAGGCTTCCCGCCAACTCCGTGGTCAAACAGGGCAAGACCGTCCACGCCGCCGACGGTGCCAGCCGCAAGCGGCGCTTCGTCATCTATCGCTGGGACCCCGACACCGGCGAGAACCCGCGTCTGGACACCTTCGAGATCGACCTGGACAAGTGTGGTCCGATGGTCCTGGACGCCCTGCTCTATATCAAGAACGAGCTGGATCCCACCCTGACCCTGCGCCGTTCCTGCCGCGAGGGGGTCTGCGGCTCCTGTGCCATGAACATCAACGGCACCAACACCCTGGCCTGCATCCGCTCGCTGGACGACTACGAGGGCGAGGAGATCCGGGTCTATCCCCTGCCACACCTGAAGGTCGTCAAGGACCTGGTCCCTGATCTCAGCAACTTCTATGCACAATACGCCTCGATCGAGCCCTGGCTCCAGGCGCAGAGCCCGGACCCGGATCGCGAGCGCCTGCAGTCGAAGGAGGACCGGGAAAAACTTGACGGTCTCTATGAGTGCGTGCTGTGCGCCTGCTGCTCGACCAGCTGCCCCAGCTACTGGTGGAACTCGGACCGTTACCTGGGGCCCGCGGCCCTGCTCCAGGCCTACCGCTGGATCATCGACTCCCGCGACGAGGCCACCGGCAGGCGCCTGGACGAGCTGGAGGACCCCTTCCGGCTCTACCGCTGCCACACCATCATGAACTGCACCAACACCTGCCCGAAGCACCTCAACCCCGCGAAGGCCATCGCCGAGATCAAGAAGCTCATGCTGGAGCGGTCCCTGTGACAGCTCACCACAGAGGCACGGAGTACACGGAGAATGCAAGGTTGCCGGCCATTGACTGCCGGTTTTCGGCCGGGAATATGGTGTCGATTCCCGGGAACCGCCCTTGAACCTGTAAATCTCCGTGACCTCCGCGTCTCCGTGGTGAATCCGGACGAACAGAAACTCAAGAAACTGCGCTGGCGCTGCCACCGGCGCGGTATCGTGGAGATGGACATCGCCTTCGGCACCCTGCTGGACCGGCACTACACCCATCTTCCCCCGGAGCAGCAACAGGCCTTCGAGGCGCTGATCGACGAGGCGGATCTGGACATCATGAACTGGATCACGGGCCGCCGCGAACCGCCCGACCGCTATCGCGAGCTGGTCACCCTGATGCGCGATTCGACCGCGGTGACGGGTGAAGGCCGGTGACCCCTCTGCACGCCCTGCAAGGGACCGGCGCCCTGCTGGTCTCCGGCGAGGACGCGGTCGCCTTCCTCCACGCCCAGCTCTGCGCCGACGTCCGTTCGCTCACCGCCGGCGACAACTGCCTCACCGCCTGGTGCGCCCCGAACGGGCGGGTGCTGCACCTGGTGCGACTCATCCGGCGTGACGGCGACTGCCTGCTGGCCCTGCCCGCCGACCAGGTACCGGCCCTGCGCGAGGGACTGCTGCGCTACCGCCTGCGCAGTCGCGTCGAGCTCGAACCGGCCACCCTGAAGTGGTGGGGAGCCGCCGGAGAAGCCCCCCGGATCAACGAGTGCGCCCGCGCCCGGATCGCCCCCGGGCTCTGGCTGCTCGCGACCGACGGGGACCCGCCTGAAGGGCAGTCCATCCTCGCCGAGGCTGACCTCCCCTGGCGGCGGCGGGAGCTCGAGGCCGGCATCCCGGCCCTGCCCGCCGTCCTGAGCGGCGAATTCCTGCCCCAGATGTTGCGTCTGGACGAGCACGGCGGCCTTTCCTTCAACAAGGGATGCTATCCGGGTCAGGAGGTGATCGCGCGCCTCCACTTCCGCGGCCGCCTCAAGCGCCGCTGGCACCGCTTCCGCTGTCCGCTGCCGGAGCCGCCCGCGCCGGCCACCCGCCTGCTCGACGATGGCGGCACGACCCGCGGCGTGGTCGTGGACGGAGTGCCGGTGGATCGGGATGGCTCCCTGCTGGGGGCGGTGGTGGAGATCGCCGCCCTCG
>RFJX01000025.1 GCA_003694425.1 Gammaproteobacteria bacterium | reverse complement strand
GGATGATCCTGGCCACGGCGATGGTCCACAGCAGCTCCTCCAGCGCCGGTTCCGGGGCAGCGCTCATCGGCGTGCCGGGTTTGCGCCGGAAATTCTGGATGATGACCTCCTGCAGATGGCCGTGGGCCGCATGGAGCTCGCGCAGGGCCAGCAGGGATCCGATCCGTTCCCGGCGGCTCTCGCCGATGCCGATCAGCAGGCCGGAGGTGAAAGGGATGCGGGCGCTCCCGCCCGCGGCGATGGTGTTCAGGCGGACGGCGGGCAGCTTGTCGGGTGAGCCGTAATGGGGACCGCCCTTCTCGCACAGCCGGGAAGAGACCGACTCCAGCATCAGCCCCTGGGAGACCGAAACCGTCCGCAGGGTCCGCATCTCCTCGCCCGACATCACGCCGGCGTTGAGATGGGGCAGAAGGCGGGTCTCCTCCACCACCAGTCCCGCCATCTCCCGCAGGTAGGAGAGGGTGGAGCCGTGACCGAGGCGCGCGAGCTCCTCGCGGACGCGGCGGTAACGCAGCTCCGGTTTGTCGCCCAGGGTGAACAGGGCCTCGCTGCAACCGGCGCGGGCCCCCGCGCGGGCGATCTCCAGGACCTCCCCGGCGGTGAGGAAAGGCGATGCGTCCCTGCGCGGGGGACGGGCAAAGGTGCAGTAATGGCAGACGTCCCTGCAGAGCCGGGTGAGCGGGATGAACACCTTCGGAGAATAGCTGACGAGGGAACCATGCCCCTGGTCCCGCAGGTCGGCGGCGAACTCCAGCAGCGCCGGCAGGTCGTCACAATCGGCGAGGGTCAGCGCCTCGGCGGCATCCGGCAGCAGCCCCTCTCTGAGGCGTCCGGGCAGCTCCCGCCAGCGTGTCATCCCCCTACTCCGCCACTCCGCAGAGCGTGATCATGGTCTGGATATAGACCCGGATGATGTCGAGCATGTCACCGATGTGCACCGCCTCCCCCTGCCTGACGGAGAAACCGCCACCGCCGCTCTGGATGCGCCCCGCGGAACCGTAGTTGACCGTGGGGATGCCGTAACGGTTCATGTGCGCGGCATCACTGTACCACGTCTCCATGCCGATCTCCGGCGGGCTGCCGAGCTGCTCGCTGTGGGCCTGGACGATGGTCCGGACCAGCTCGTGGTCATCCGGTATCGAGGTGCCCGGCGCCGAGACATAGACCTCGGCCCTGGTCCCCTCCAGTTCCGGATTCCTCTCCACCACCTTGCGCACCAGCTCGCGCACTTCGTTGTAGGCCTCCACCGGCAATACGTCCGGCAGGGTGCGCACGTCCATGTAGATGTTGCAGGAATCGGGGGTCCTGGCGCCACGCCAGGTCCAGCCCCCCTGGATGGCGGAGACATTGACCCGTGGCTGGAAGTCACCGACCGTATTGCGCCGGCAATAGTCCGGGATCCACTCATGGATTGCATCCAGCACCTTGCGTGCCTTGTTGATCGCGTTGCTCTCCACATCCGACCAGGCGGTGTGGATGAGCTTGCCGGGAACGGTGATCCGGATCCAGGTGGTGCCGCAGTGGCGGGGGATCAGCTTCATGTTGGTCGGTTCGCCGAGGATACAGTAGTCCGCGATGGCGCCATGGGTTATGGCGAACTTGGTACCCACGCCGTAGCCCTGATACTGGCGCCCTTCGAATT
Source organism: Gammaproteobacteria bacterium (assembly GCA_003694425.1). GTDB lineage: Bacteria > Pseudomonadota > Gammaproteobacteria > J113 > J113 > J113. The sequence goes on along the minus strand of RFJX01000025.1, from coordinate 1,963 downwards.
CGTTGACCGGCGCCTTTTCGATCTCGCCGGCCACACCGGCGATGACGATGTCCCCCTTGAGCCGGATACCGGCCTTCTGCAGCGCCTCGGTGGCGACGATGTAGGTGCCCATGGCGCTCTTCATGTTGAAGGAGCCCATGCCGTAGATCCATTCGTCGTCCACCAGCGTGGCCTTGCACTGGTAGCCGAGGCCGCGATGGGCCTGTTCCGGACCGAAGGAGGTGTCCAGATGGCCGTTGAACATGAGCGACTTGCCGCCTCCGGCACCCTGCAGGCGGCCGACGGCGTTGTACCGCTCGTCCCCGATCGGCTGCAGGGTGGCCTCGAAGCCGGCGGCCTGCAGCTCGTGGTGGACGGCCCGGGCCACCTCGGCCTCTTCTCCGGTCGGGCTGGGGATGTCGACCAGGTCCATCACCAGCTTCACCAGCCGGTCCCTGTCGATGTGGTCGATGGCCCTGGCCACCTTGTCTCGGATTTCGCTGTCGGACACGTTGTTACCTCGCTGTTTTGCTCGTTGCCTCGCCGCGGAACGGGCCGGGCTAGACGATGTAGGTGGTCAGGGTCCCCAGTTCGGCGATGGTGGCATCGATGCGGTCTCCCGGTTTCAGCCACACCGGATTCTCCATCCCCGCAATCACCCCGGGCGGGCTGCCGCTGGTGATCACGTCACCCGGATAGAGCCCCATGTGCGACCACCAGGAGACCAGCTCGGCGGTCTTGTAGTGCATCTCTCCGGTATTGGCGTGCTGGCGGAGTTCTCCGTTCACCGTCAGCCGCATCTCGAGGTTGTGCGGATCGGAGATCTGGTCCCTGGTGACGAGGTGCGGGCCGAGCGGGCAGGAGCCACGAAAGCTCTTGCCCATCAGGATCACCTTGTTGGAGTGTTCCCGGGCCTGGATGTCACGGGCCGAGAGGTCGTTGAATATGGTGTAGCCGGCGACATAGTCGAGGGCCTCGTCCACCCCGACCCGGAAGGCCTCCTTGCCGATCACGATGGCGATCTCTATCTCGTAGTCGAGCTGGCGGGTAAAGACCGGTATCTCGACCCTGGCCCCGTGGCCGACGACCGAGGAAGGCGCCTCCAGAAAGCCGGTCGGGTGCTCGAAGTGAAAGTCCTTCCAGTTGTGCGAGGCCCACTCCGGGTCCTTCCAGGTGGTCAGCTCCTTCAGATGGGAGCCGAAGTTGCACGAGGTATGCACGATCTTCCCCGGCAGTGGCACCGGCGCCATCAGTTCCACCTCCTCTTCGGCAAAGGCGTACCGCTCACCACGTCCGTTGACCAGCCCCTCCGGTTTGCCGCCTTCCTGCCTCAGGGCCTGTGCGGCCCGCTCCAGGCTCTCGTGGGCGCGCGCCATCGCCGCATCGCCCGCCTGCAGGAAGGCAATCATGTCAGCCGGCAGCTCGCCTTCGGTGAGGGCGTGCAGGTCGACATAGACACCGTCGAGCCAGCCACCGATCGTGCGCCTGTCCAGTCCGGGCACCCTGAATGTCGCCAGTCTCATTGCATCAACCTCCGGCCGCCGGGCGCAGTCTCGGCACGACCTGCTCGCCCATCAGGCGGATGGTCTCCAGATTGTCCTCCTCGCTCTTCCCGACCACCTCGAGCAGGGGCAGATTGAGGCCGGCATCGACCAGTTCCTGGGTGATCTCCAGGCATTCGTCGGGGGTCCCCGAGATGACGGTGAAGGCCCGCATGATCTCGTCGGTCACCAGGTGGGTGACGTTGTCCTCGGTGCCCTCTTCGATCGCCTTGCGGAACGGGGCCCAGGTCTCGTCCGGGAGGCCGGAGCTGGCCAGGATCACGTCGTTCTTGATGTTGCGGATCTTGTTGATGATGTAGGTCCCCGTATAGGGCCGGGTCGCATCGCGGGCCTTGTCGCCATCCTCCGAACAGGCGCAGAGGATCACGCCACCCACCGGGAAATCCTCCGGCAGCTCGCGCCCCGCCTTCTCGGCACCGGCG
>RFJX01000242.1 GCA_003694425.1 Gammaproteobacteria bacterium | reverse complement strand
CCCCCATGTCGGGGCGGTGAGGGATTTCGTCCTGGGCGTCCGCTGCATCAACGGCCGCGGAGAACTGCTGCGGTTCGGGGGGCAGGTGATGAAGAATGTCGCCGGGTTCGATCTCTCACGGCTTCTCACCGGTTCCCTCGGGACCCTGGCGGTGCTGGTCGAGGTATCGTTCAAGGTGTTGCCGCGCCCACAGACGGAATGGGCGGGTCGCATGGAGGCGACGGCGGAGGAGGCGATCGCGCTCGCTACCCGCTGGGGGCGCAGGCCGCTCCCCTTGAGTGCCATCGCCTGGGAGGAAGGCGTGCTGCGCTTCCGCCTCTCTGGCAACGCCTCCGCGGTGGCGTCCGCGCGCAGGGAGATCGGAGGGGAGGAAGAGGAGCTGGCCTGGTTCCAGGCCCTGCGGGAACAGCGCCTGCCCTTCTTCACCGGTCCCGGGACCCTCTGGCGGCTCTCCCTGCCGGCGACGGCGCCGATGCCGGCACTGGAGGGACGGTGGCTGATCGAGTGGGGCGGGGCCCTGCGCTGGTTGCTGAGTGACGAGGAGCCGAAGCGGGTCTTCGCCCAGGCGGCGCTGGCCGGTGGACACGCCACCCTGTTCCGCGGGGGCGACCGGAAGGGCCTGGTCTTCTCGCCCCCGAACAGCGGGCTCCTCGCCCTCCAGCGCCGGATCAAGCAGGCGTTCGATCCGGCGGGGATACTCAATCCGGGGAAGCTCCATGAAGGGCTCTGAAAAGGTGGGAGGCTGAATGCAGACGGCACTGCCACCTGCTGTGCTGGACACCCCGGACGGGCGCGAGGCCGACCGGATCCTGCGCAGTTGCGTCCACTGCGGCTTCTGCACCGCCGTCTGCCCCACCTATCAGCTGCTGGGCAACGAGATGGACGGCCCGCGGGGGCGTATCTACCTGATCAAGCAGCTGCTCGAGGGACAGCCTGCCGGGAGCGAGACCCGGCTCCATCTGGACCGCTGCCTCACCTGCCGCGCCTGCGAGGCGAGCTGCCCTTCCTCCACCCGCTATGCACGGCTGCTGGACATCGGGAGGGAGCGGCTCGAGGCCACGGTACGACGCCCTCCGAAGGAACGCATGACGCGCCGGCTGTTGCGGCTACTGCTGCTGCGGCCCCTGCTGTTGCGGACGGCCATCGCCGCAGGGCGGCTGGCCGCGCCGCTGCTGCCCCGGCGGCTTCGCCTCCAGCTCGGTCGCGGGAGGAAGGGGGCGGTGCCGCCGCCGGTGCAGGGCCACAGGAGGATGATCCTGCTGCGGGGTTGCGCCCAACCGGCACTGGCCCCCGAGATCGATGCCGCCGCAATCCGCCTGCTCTCGGGGCTGGGGATCTCCCTGGAGGCCCTTCCCGGGAGCGGCTGCTGCGGTGCGCTCAGCCATCACCTGGGGGCGGTGGAGGAGGGGAGGGCGCTGGCCCGGCGCAACATCGAATGCTGGAGCAAGGCCCTGAAGGATGGGGCCGAGGGGATCATCGCCACCGCCAGTGGCTGTGCCCTGCACCTGCGCGAGTACGACTGGGTGATGCGGGGCAGTGGAGAGGAGGGGGCGGCCGCCGGGGTGGCGGGATCGGTCGTGGACCTGGCCGCGCTGCTGCTCGATGAGGCGGGTGACTGTCTGCGCCGCAGGGATGGCGTGCCGCAGAGGATCGCCTTTCAGGTCCCATGCACCCTCCAGCACGGACTGGGGGAGGCCGCCACGGTGAGGCGTCTGCTCGAGCGGGCCGGCTTCACCCTGACAGAGGTGAGGGAAGAGCACCTCTGCTGCGGATCCGCCGGCAGCTATTCGCTCCTCCAGCCGGAGATCGCCCGCTCACTGCTCGAATGCAAGCTCGCCGCCCTGGAGCAGGGGGGTGCCGAGCTGATCGCGACCGCCAATATCGGTTGCCTGCTGCACCTGCGCGGGGATTCCCGCCTGCCGGTACGGCACTGGCTGGAGCTGATCGAGCTCTGTCCCGAAGGGACGGGCCCCGGTCTCAGTTGACGGTCTGCCAGGTTCCGTCAGGCTGCCTGCAGGCGGTGCCGTAGATGGTCTCGCGCTTGCCGCCGATGATGGCCTCGGTGGTGTATTCGCGGCAGGGACCGGAGGAGGTCTCGTAGGTCTTGGTCGGAGTGACCGCGTACTGGCTCCCGCTGTCGGGATTGGTCCAGCTGACCGTCTTTCCGGTCGGCGCGGTCTCCAGGGCCTGATTGGCCTTCATCCGGTCGACCTCATCCATGCTCTTTCCGATGCTCCCGCCGATCAGGGCGCCGGCCAGGACACCAACGGCAGTGGCGGCCAGTTTCCCCTTCCCTTCACCGATCTGGCTCCCTGCAAGCCCGCCCACGGCGGCCCCTCCGAGGGTTCCCATCTGCTCCTTGTTGCAGCCCGTGAGGGCCACGGTCCCGGCGATCAGGGCGATTGCGAGGGTCTTGTTCATCTCTGCCTCCCTTGTCAGGCGAAAAGTGGGTACTCGATTAGACAGAAATGGTGCCACTAGTTCGCGGGAAAAAACGTGATCGAGGTATCGCTTCCGGCGTCGGGCAGGGGAGAAAAAGAAGGGCCCTTGCGGGCCCTTGTCGTCATGCAGAGAGGGATTTTCGTTCTTATTCTATGCTGAGTACCCCCTCTTCCTCCTCGTCCGGTTCGCCGTTGATCTCCTCCAGCGGGGGCTCCCCGTCGTAGATGTCGTAGATGCGTCGCTGGCGGTAGGCCTCGCGGGTGAAGATGTAGGGATCGAGGGCCGCCTCCTGCACCACGTTGGTGGCCTCCAGCAGGTTGGCCCGGGTGTTGATGCCGTCGAGCACCGCCAGCGGGATGGTCACGACGCTGTTGAGATAGAAGATCGGGTTGAGGTAGGCGCTGGTTACCAGGTCGGGTGCGTCACGCACCGAGTTGGGCCCCCTGAGCGGGAGGTTCAGGTACGCCCCCTCGCCGAAGCCCCATACACCGAAGGTCTGGCCCAGGTCCTCCTTGTGGTGTTCGAGCCCCATGCCGGTGGCGACGTCGAACAGGCCGCCGATCCCGAGCGTGCTGTTGAAGACGAAACGCGCGGAGTCCGAGAGCGCCTGTCCCATCTTGCCCTGGAGGATGTCGTTGGCGACGGTGTTGATGAGGCCGAGGTTGTCGAAGAAGTTGGTGATCCCGGTGCGGACCGGTTTGGGGGTGTACTTGCCGTAGACCTCGGCCACCGGCTTGATCAGGCCCTTGTCCAGGGTGTCGTTGATGTTGTAGAAGGTGCGGTTGAGCGGTTCGAGCGGGTCACCTTCCGTATTGGTCGTTGCGCAACCTGACAGCAGACCGAGAGCGAGCAGTGCAGTCAGCCAGACCCCACACGTTCTGATATTCCCCATGACATACCCCTGTCAGCAGTGATTGGGCCGTTTCCCGCTACCGCCCTTCGTGCCGGTAGCGCTCGATGTTCTCGTGCAGTTTATCGAGCAGTTGCGGGAAACCTTTATCTTTTATGATGCTGGTATATTCCGCCCTCTTGAGCGAGAGGTCGCTGACCCCATCGGCGATGACGTTGAGGATCTTCCAGTTCTCACCCCTGCGGTGGACCAGATAGTCCAGCTCCACCCGCTCGCCATTCGCCTTCACGAGGTACGTTTTAATCAATCTGCGGTCCTTTTTCAACATTTTTTCTTCTGCTGTCTCGAATCGCTCACCATTCCAGGTATCGAAGCGGTGGGCATAGGTGGCCACGCTCAGCTCACGGAAGGCGTCGAGAAAGGCCTCCCGCTGCTGCGGATCCAGTTTGCGCCAGAAGCGACCCAGGACCAGCCTGGCTATGGCGGGGAAATCGAAGGCCTCCTCGACCACCGGTTCCAGCAGGCGATAACGCCCCTCGAAACCGAGCTTCTCCCCCTCCTTCATGCTCTGCAGGAGGGCCTCCTGCAACCTGGAGACCACGACTGTGGCCTCATCGGCCGGGGCCGGCAGGGGAATGACGAGCAGGAGCAGGAGCAGCCAGGCGAAGGGCAGACACGGCAGGGTCATGACAGGTCCCTCATGGATTGTTGCAGTTATGATACAGCAGATGCCTCGAGCATCACCGATCGCTGAAGCTTCGACCGCTCCCTTCCCGTGGCGTTCAGCGCGCGTAGACCCGGCCCTTCCAGCGGGAGCGATGGCCGCGCCAGTAGCGCCACGCGGAGGACCAGGTCATGGCCAGGTAGAGGCAACCGGCCAGGGGGAGCGTCAGCAGCCAGGACCGGGGGAGGCGGTAGTAGTCGAGCACGGGGAGATAGGTGAGCAGCATGAGGGCCAGGGCGCCCAGCCCGATGAGTGTCTCCCTGCCGCCGGCCAGGATTGCCAGCACGGGAGCAGGGAAGGCGATCGTCATGAGCAGCGTGCAGGAGACCAGGAGGGTGGTGGAATAGCGCAGCTGGGTGAAGGCGGTGCGTGCGACCATCTCCCATATCGGTGCCAGACCGTCATATCCGCGCTGACTGACGGCGCTGTGGGTGAGGCCCAGCCAGGTGCGTCCCCCCGTCGCCTTGACCCGGGCGGCAAGGGTGCAGTCGTCAATCAGGGCATCCCGCAGGGCGTGAAAACCGCCGATCTGGTCCAGCCGCTGGCGGCGCATGAGGATGCAGCCGCCGGCGGCGGCCGCCACCAGGGGCGAGCGCGAGTTGGCCAGGGAGAAGGGATAGAGCAGCTTGAAGAAGTAGATGAAGGCCGGCATCAGACAGCGTTCCCAGGCGTTCTCCATCCGCAGGCGAGCCATCAGCGAGACCAGATCGAGCCCTTCACGCAGGAGCTTTGCGCGCAGAGCGGGGATGGTCCCGGGCCGCAGGAGGATGTCTGCGTCGAGGAGCAGGAGCAGGGGTCTCGAGGCATGGGGGAGGCCGGCCTGCAGCGCCCACAGCTTGCCGCTCCACCCCTCCTCCAGCGGAGGGGGACGGACGATCCTCAGCCCGTCCAGCGGGACCCGGGCAGCGGCCCCGGAGGTGTCATCGTCCGAGTGGTCATCGATCACCACCACCTCGAGGGAGTGGCCCTGCCGCCGCAGGCCCTCGAGGGTGGCGGCGATGTGGCGGGCCTCGTTGCGGGCCGGGACCAGGACGGTTACGTCGGAGAGATCGGCATCCGTGATGGTGGTGTCGCCATCGAGGCTTTCACGGGTCGACCAGGGACGCCAGGGTAGCAGGAGGATGACTATCCACAGGCCGAGACCGGAGAGGGCCAGCCAGTGGACCAGCGTCGCGCTCAAGGCGCGCCTGTCCCGGGGTCAGGCGACCCGCTGCTGGGCGCAGGCGGGTGCTCCCTCCGCGCCGCCCTTGTCCTCACCGGAGAGGGCCTCCTCCTGGGCGTAGCGGATCTCCGGCTCCGGAGCCATCGGACCCTCGGTCCGGGGCCCGGACAGGAACACCCGCAGGGCACGCAAGGGGTTGCTGAAGGTGGCGTTGACGGCGGTCGGCTCGTAACCGCAGTGGACCATGCAGTCGGCGCACTTGGGATTGCGGCCGGTGCCGTAGTTGTGCCACTCGGTCTCCTCCATCAGGGCGCGGAAGGAGGGGGCGTAGCCCTCGTTCAGCAGATAGCACGGCTTCTGCCAGCCGAAGATGTTGCGGGTGGGGTTGCCCCAGGGGGTGCATTCAAAGGCCTGGTTGCCGGCCAGGAAATCGAGATAGAGGGAGGACTGGTTGAATCTCCACTTGCGTCCGCGCCCCAGCCGGAACAGGTCACGGAAGAGCTGCTTGGCGTTGCGGCGGTTGAGGAACACGTCCTGGCGCGGGGCCCGCTCGTAGCTGTATCCGGGGGAGATGGTCACCCCTTCCACCCCGAGCTCCATCATCCGGTCCATGAACCGGGCGACCTCCTCCGCGCTCTCGCCCTGGAACAGGGTACAGTTGATGGTCACCCGGAAGCCGCGCTCCCGGGCCTTGCGGATCACCTCGGTCACCTTGCGGAAGACGCCGGGGCGGCAGACCGAGGCGTCATGCCGATCCTCGTTTCCGTCCAGATGGACCGAGAAGGTCAGGTAGGGGCTCGGCTCGTAGTCGTCCATTCGGCGGTCGAGCAGCAGGGCATTGGTGCAGAGATAGACGAATTTCCTGCGCTCGATGAAGCCCTCGACGATGCGGGGCATCTCCTTGTGGATGAGCGGCTCGCCACCGGCGATGGAGACGATGGGCGCGCCGCATTCGTCGATGGCGGCCATGCACTCCTCATAACCGAGCCGCTTGTCGAGGATCTCGTCCGGATAGTCGATCTTGCCGCAGCCGGCGCAGGCGAGGTTGCAGCGGAACAGGGGCTCCAGCATCAGCACCAGCGGGTATCGCTTGTTGCCGCGCAGCTTCTGACCGAGGAGGTAGCGCGCCACCCGGTATTGCTGGATCAGTGGAACCGACATGGAATACCCCCTGTGTTTCGTGGTTATTGCCTGATTTGTCAGGTAATCCGCACAAGATAATGGATTCGCCCCATGAAGTACAGTTACCCTGTCCGTCCGCCCTCTCCCGGTTACGGGGCTGGCCGGCCTCCGGCTTGCATGGTCGGTTCGCCCTCTCCATAATCAGGAACATTCTTTAGGTTCTGAACGAGAGTGGGTCGGGGGTTCGGTACCCCACTCACGCAACGCAACGTGGCTGTCAACCAGATGATCATGGGCCAGACTGGCAAATATCCCACCCTGATGCAGATCGATTCACCGGCGGACCTGCGGCGGCTGCCGGAGTCGCAGCTCGAACCCCTCGCGGAGGAGCTGCGCTCATTTCTGCTCGACACCATCAGCCAGATTGGCGGGCACTTCGCCGCCAGCCTCGGTACGGTCGAGCTCTCGATCGCCCTGCACTACGTCTTCGATACCCCGCATGACCGGCTGGTATGGGATGTCGGGCACCAGGCCTACTGCCACAAGGTGCTGACCGGGCGCCGTGACCGCCTCCACACCATCCGCAAGAAGGGCGGGCTCGCCCCCTTCCCCCGGCGCGACGAGAGCGAGTACGACACCTTCGGGGTGGGCCATTCCAGCACCTCCATCAGCGCCGCGCTGGGGATGGCCATCGCGGCGAGAAGGAAGGGGGAGGCGCGACGCTGTGTGGCGATCATAGGCGATGGCGGCATGACCGCCGGCCAGCCCTTCGAGGCGATGAACCACGCCGGGGCCGAAGGGGCCGACCTGCTGGTGATCCTCAACGACAATAACATGTCGATTTCCCCCAACGTCGGGGCCCTCTCGAACCGCTTTGCCCAGCTCATCACGAGCAGGTTCGTGAATACCATGCGCCAGCAGGGGAAGAAGGTGCTCTCCTCGGTCCCTTCGGCACTGGAGCTGGCACGGCGCGCGGAAGAGCACGTCAAGGGGATGGTGACGCCCGGCACCCTGTTCGAGGAACTGGGCTTCAATTATGTCGGCCCCATCGACGGCCACGACATGGAGACGCTGGTCCATACCCTGCGCAACATGCGCGACCTGAAGGGGCCTCAGTTCCTCCACATCATCACCCGCAAGGGCAAGGGCTACGCGCCGGCCGAAGAGGACCCGGTCAAGTACCACGGTGTCTCGCCCTTCGATCCGGAACTGGGCATCGTCTCGTCCGGGAAGCCCCGATCGATGACCTACAGCGAGGTCTTCGGAGACTGGGTCTGCGACATGGCTGCGCGTGACCCGAGACTGACCGCGATCACCCCAGCGATGCGCGAGGGCTCCGGTCTGGTCCGTTTCGAACAGGAGTATCCGGACCGCTACTTCGATGTCGGCATCGCCGAGCAGCACGCGGTGACGGTGGCGGCAGGGATGGCCTGCGAGGGGCTCAAACCGGTGGTCGCGATCTATTCCACCTTCCTCCAGCGGGGTTACGACCAGCTCATCCACGACGTGGTGGTGAACGATGCGCTGCCGGTCCTGTTCGCCATCGATCGGGCCGGGTGTGTCGGCGCCGACGGCCCGACCCACAACGGGGCCTACGACCTGAGCTTCCTGCGCTGCCTGCCAGGCATGGTGATCATGGCCCCCGCCGACGAGAACGAATGCCGGCAGATGCTCTACACCGGCTTCCTGCATGACGGTCCGGCCGCGGTTCGCTATCCCCGGGGCGGCGGTCCCGGCGTGCCGGTGGAGAAGGAGATGACGGCCCTGCCCATCGGCAAGGGCGAGATCCGGCGCCGGGGCAGGGGGGTCGCCCTGCTCGCATTCGGCTGGCCGCTGGCGCTGGCCGAAGAGGTGGCCGACGTCCTCGATGCCACCGTGGCCAACATGCGCTTCGTCAAGCCGCTGGATGAGGCGCTGATCCTGGAGCTCGCCGCCGGCCATGAGCTGCTGGTGACCCTGGAGGAGAACGTGGTGGAGGGTGGCGCCGGCAGCGGGGTGAACGAACTCCTGCAGGCCCGTGAGGTGGCGATCCCGGTCCTCAACATCGGCATGCCCGACCGTCTCCTGGAACACGGCTCGCAGGAGGACATGCGCGAGGCCGCCGGTTTCACCACGGAGCAGATCCTGGCCCGCATCCGCGGCCGGCTGGGTGAGGCCCGGGCCAACATACGCACCCGGCAGGCCTGACAAGGCGCTGGGCTGGAGGCAACTGCAGATGAACCCCCTCAAACCCTCACACCGGTCCGGATCACTCGCCGGCCTGTTCATGCTGCTGCTCCTGGCGAGCCATACGGCCGTGGCGGTACCCACCCACATCATGGTCAGGGCGCAAAGTCTCGACGCCAAGTTCATCGCCGACGGCATCGGCGGCGCCCGGGTGCTGATCGAGGATGCCGAGAGCGGCGAGCTGCTCGACCAGGGGATGATCCGCGGCAGTACCGGGGATACCGAACGCATCATGAGCCAGCCGCACCAGCGCCGGCAGCGTCTCAGTGACGAGGGCACGGGCGGATATCTCGCCACCGTGGACATCGAACGGCCCCGATGGGTCCGGATCCGGGTGCTTGCCCCCTATGGCCGGCGCCAGGCCCTGCAGGAGGCGAGCGTGACCACCTGGGTGCTGCCGGGCCGGGACCTGACCGCCGGTGACGGCATCGTGCTGCAGATGCCGGGGCTGATCGTGGATGGCTGGACCCAGATGATGAAGGACGGCCGCCTCATGATCATGGCGGAAGTCACCATGCTCTGCGGCTGTCCCATCACGCCCGACGGTCTGTGGAAGGCGGAGGAATTCACCCTCGAGGCCCTGCCGGAGCTGGGCGGGGAGCGCTTCGGGCCGGTGGAGATGAAATTCAGCAGCGAGAGCGGGCTGTTCATCGGCGAGTTCCGGCCGCCGAAGCCGGGCACCTACCGGGTGCTGATCAGCGCCTTCCAGCCCTCCACCGGCAATACCGGGGTCGCCCGCACCCAGCGCAAGGTCAGCCTGCCATGACCGGGCCGGCGAGGACCGGCGGTCGGCCTGAACGGGCGTGATTTCCCCTCT
>RFJX01000241.1 GCA_003694425.1 Gammaproteobacteria bacterium | reverse complement strand
GGCCAGGGCCTCGGCATAGGGCTGGCAGCCGTCATATCCGCAACGGCCACACTGGGTCTGGGGCAGGAGGGCCTCGATCCGGCTGCGCAGCAGGCCGCGTCCCGGCGGCGCCGGCCGCGCCAGCAGCCACCAGGCCGGGAGGGCGAGCAGGACCGGCCACAGGAACAGGCCACTCATGGCGGCCGGACCATCCCGCCGAAGGCCATCATCAGCAGCGCCAGACTCAGGATGACGACCGGCCCCCCGCGCAGGGAGGCCGGCACCGCCGCCGGCGCGATCCGCAGATGGACCCCGGCCAGCAGCAGCTGGACCAGGGCATAGCCGGCGCCCAGTCCCAGCCCGGTCACCAGCGCCTCGCCGGCACCGCCCGCCCGCTCCAGGGTGAGGAGCACGCAGCCCGGCGCCAGGCTGCCGACCGCGAACAGGGGCAGATAGACGCCGTAACGCGGCTCCCAGCGGGGATGCAGCCGCAGCAGCAGGGACCGCCCGGCCAGCAGCAGGGCCGCGATCAGGGGAAAGAGCAGCAGCACCCGCAGCGCCGCCAATCCCGGCGGCAGGTCGAACGCCCGATCGAGCAGGAAGGCCAGCAGGGCGAGCAGCGGCACCACGACCAGCGAGACCCGGGCCATGCCCGTGGCCACCTCCAGGCGCCTGGCCAGCACCACGGCGGGAGAGAGCCCGAGGGCCGAGACGACGACCGGATTGTGTACCAGCACGGCCCCCAGCAGCAGGGTGAGGACCTCGATCACGCTAACGCACCTTCATCCCCGGCCGGGCGCCCTGATCCGGGTAGAGCAGGAAGGGCCCCTCCTCCTTGCCGTCGCCGGCGGCCAGCACCATGCCCTCGGAGAGGCCGAAGCGCATCTTCCGCGGCTTCAGGTTGGCCACCAGCACCACCAGCCGCCCGCCGAGGGCCTGCGGATCGTAGGCCTTGCGGATCCCGGCGAAGACGGTGCGCCGGCCCAGTTCGCCCACGTCCAGCTCCAGCCGCAGGAGCCGGTCGGCGCCCTCGACGGCTTCGGCCCTCTCCACCCGCGCCACCCGCAGGTCGATCCGGGCGAAATCGTCGATGGTTATCGGCTCCTGTGCCTGCGGCTCCTGCGCCGGGGGGCGGGCCGCGGGCTTCTGCAGGTCACCCCGGCTGGCCTCGAGCATCGCCTCGACGGCGGACTCTTCCACCCGGGTGAGCAGGGGCCGGTAGCGGTTGATGCAGTGGCCCAGCAGGGGGCGCTCCAGGTCCGCCCAGGTGAGCGGCTCCACCGCCAGGAATTCCTCGGCGGCCGCCGCCGTCACCGGGAGCACCGGCTTGAGATAGATCATCAGGACCCTGAACAGGTTGATCCCTTCGGTGGCGACTCCCTCCACCTCGCTCTCGCGCCCCGGCTCCTTGATCACCGCCCAGGGCTTGTGCTCGTCGATGTACTGGTTGGCCTGGTCGGCCAGCTGCATGACCAGGCGAACGGCCCGGCTGTACTCGCGCCCCTCATAGGCGGCGGCGATCTCCGCCCCCGCCTCGACGAAGCGCCGGTAGAGCGCCTCGTCCGGCAGGGCGTCGGCCAGGACCCCGTCGAACCGCCTGGTGATGAAGCCGGCGCAGCGGCTGGCGATGTTGACCAGCTTGCCCACCAGGTCGGCGTTCACCCGGGTGCGGAAGTCCTCCAGGCTGAGGTCGATGTCCTCCACGTGGGGGCCGAGCTTGGCGGCGAAGTAGTAGCGCAGATACTCGGGGTTCAGGTGGTCCAGGTAGCTGCGGGCGGTGATGAAGGTACCGCGGGACTTGGACATCTTGTGGCCGTTGACGGTGAGGAAGCCGTGGGCCCAGATCGCGGTGGGGGTGCGGAAGCCGGCCCCGTGCAGCATGGCCGGCCAGAACAGGGCGTGGAAGTAGACGATGTCCTTGCCGATGAAGTGGACCATCTCGGCCTTGCTGCCGGGCCTGACCCAGGCGTCGAAGTCCAGCCCCTCGCGGTCGCAAAGGTTCCTGAAGCTGGCCAGATAGCCGATGGGGGCATCCAGCCAGACGTAGAAATACTTGCCGGGGGCGCCGGGGATCTCGAAGCCGAAATAGGGCGCATCGCGGGAGATGTCCCACTCCTTCAGCCCCGCTTCGAACCACTCCTGCAGCTTGTTGGCCACCTCCGGCTGCAGATGACCGGAGCGGGTCCACTCCCGCAGCATCTCCTCGAAGTCGGCCAGGCGGAAGAAATAGTGCTCCGACTCGCGTTCGACCGGTGTGGCGCCGGAGATGGCCGAGACGGGATTCTTCAGATCGGTCGGACTGTAGGTGGCGCCGCAGACCTCGCAGGAATCCCCATACTGGTCCGGGGCCCCGCAGCGGGGACACTCACCACGGATGAACCGGTCGGGCAGGAACATCTCCTTCACCGGATCGTAGGCCTGGGAGATGGTGCGGCGGACGATGTGCCCGCCCTCCTTCAGGCGCAGGTAGATGGTCTCGGCCAGCTCCCGGTTCTCCGGCGAGTGGGTGGTGTAGTAGTTGTCGAAGCCGATGGCGAAGTCGGCGAAGTCCCGGCGGTGCTCCGCCCCGACCCGTTCTATCAGTTCCTCGGGGGTGATACCATCGGCCTGGGCACGGAGCATGATGGGCGTGCCGTGGGCATCGTCGGCGCAGACGTAGTAGCAGCGGTGTCCCCGCAGGCGCTGGAACCGGGCCCAGATGTCGGTCTGGATGTACTCCACAAGATGGCCCAGATGGATCGGCCCGTTGGCATAGGGCAGGGCGCTGGTGACCAGTATCTCTCGTCGCTTCTCGCTCATCGCTTCCGGGAGGTTCTGAAGGGGTGGATACGTTATCACCTGGACACCGCATTGACCATCTGTGCGAAGGTGAGAGGGGCAGTGGATGAGCACGTCGGAGATTGAATGTGAACTTCGTCCGGAATATCTCGAGGAATGGCTCGAGGCCCTCCCCTACGCCAACTTCGGGCATGCCACGGGCCGCATCCTCCAGGCCCTGATCATCACCAACCGCACCAGGCTCCGGCCCTCCGTGCGGCTGGAACTCATGGGGCTGTATCTCCGCCCCCTGCACTACCTGATGGAGCAGCGCGTGGGCGAGCTTCCCCAGCCCACCGCCGAGCTGCTGCACCGGCGCCAGCAGGATCTGATGGTGTTGCAGGACATCGCCGGTGAACTGGCCAGCGGCTGCCACCAGGCGGTGAACGAGATCCTGATGAAGAAGACCCGCTGGCTGCTCACCAGGCCACCCACCCGGGGGATGGTCATGACCATGCACCTGCTCGGTCTGGTCATGTTCCTGTGCTATCACCGCTACGAGACCCCGGAACGGCGCCTCTGGCGGGAGATCCATGACCTCTATCTGGCGGCGGAACGGCTGCAGACGGAGGACGAACCGGTCCGGCTGCCCGAACTCGAGGAGCTGCCCGCGCGGAGCGTGCGGCACTGTTTCCTCCGCACCCTCGCCCTCTCCCAGCTGAATCCGCACACCCTGCCCTACGGCGCCCTGTGGCCGATGTACCGGCAGCTCGACGAGTGGATCGGCAAGGCCCGGCTGCTGCCCTGGCAGGAGGGACTGGAGGGCGGACCTTCCGGCCGCTTCGCCTGCGACCTCAACGGCCACGGCCCGCCTCGAAGCCTCTCCCGGGAGGGGCCGCCGGAAGGCGGGGAAGGACTGCGGGTTCTGGACCTGTCCGGTCTGCTGGAGGAGATCGGCCGGGCCCTGCGCCTGCTGGAGCGGGGCGAGAACCCGACCCTCATACCCTCCCACCTGGCCAGACCACTGCTCCAGCACGCCGGACGGGCCTGGGGCCTTCCGCCCAGGCGCCACCTCCCCCGCCAGCAGAAGAGCGGAAGGACCCGGCTGGCCTGCGGCCTGACCATGCTCTACCTGCTGGCGGGGGGGACGGGGCGCCAGGATGAGGAGGAGGCGGAGATCGAGCTGAGCGACGGCGGCCGGCCCGGTTCCGCTCCGGGCTTGAGTACGGAGGAGTGGAATCTGATCGACGTCGGCAGCGGGGGCTTTTCGGTCCTGCGCCGTGAGCAGCCCGAGGCGATGTTGCGGGTCGGTGACCTCATCGGCATCCAGCCCGCCACCAGAGGCGGCCAGTGGCAGATCGGCGCGGTCCGCTGGCTCATGGTCCAGCGGGACGGAGAGCACCGGCTCGGGGTCCAGTTCCTCGGCCGGCTGGAAGAGCCGGTGGACCTGCGTCCCCATGGCAGTGATGCGCCGGGACGTCACGCCCTGCTGCTCGGCCCGCACGCCGGGCGGGGCCCGGCCCTGGTGACCGAGCGGGGGCTCTATCAGCCCGGCAGGCAGTTCGAGCTCCTCTCTCCGGAAGGCCGGCGCGTGGTCCAGGCCGGCGAACTGCTCGAGTCCTCCGCGGTGTACGACCTCTTCACCCTGCAGTCGGGTGTCAGCAGCCCCGGTCAGTCGGTCGCCTGATCGCCACCGGATTCCGCCGCCCGCGCTTCTCCCAGGGCGCAGGTCCACTCCGCCCCCAGCAGGACCACCACCCAGCTGACATAGATCCAGAGCAGGAACAGCGGGATGCTGGCGAAGGCACCGTAGATCGCCTGCTGCTGGCCGGGGAAATGGGTGACGTAGAAGGCGAAGGCGTGCTTGAGCCCCTCGAACAGCAGCGCCGCGACCAGGCCGCCGGCCACGGCATGGCG
>RFJX01000240.1 GCA_003694425.1 Gammaproteobacteria bacterium | reverse complement strand
CGCGGAGACCCCGGTCCGGCCTCTGCGGCCTCCTCGCCGGCGAGGTCGTCACCGAGCCGGGCCTCCAGTTCGCGCCGCCCCTCTTCGTACTCCCCCTGATCGATCTCGCCCCCCTCGAGCTGCGCCCGGAGTTCACGCAGGCGCTCGCGGGCGATCGCGACATTCTGCTCCCTGCGGTCGATGGTGACCTTCTCCCCTCCCCGCCACAGTGGCAGCAGCAGGATCAGGAGGACCAGCAGCAGGAGGGCGGCGGCCAGGCCGAGGAAGAGGCTCATCCTTTCTCTCCGTCGGGAGGGTTGCCGGCCTCACCGGACGCATCTTCCTCCAGCAGGGCGTGGACCTGCGCCTGATTCGCCACGGGCGGTGGGGCCCCGGCGGGACGGCGTCTGAGGACCCGCCAGGCGATGCCCAGGCCGGCCAGCAGCAGCAGGCCGGGTCCCAGCCACAGGGGGAGGGTGGAGGGCTTGACCGGTGGCCGGTAGAGGACGAAGTCACCATAGCGCTGGACCAGGAAGTCGATGATCTCCTGGTCGGTGCGGCCGGCCTGGATCATCTCCTGGATCTCGCGGCGCAGGTCCTGGGCCAGGTCGGCACTGGAGGCGGCCAGGCTCTCGTTCTGGCAGACCAGACAGCGGAGCTGGCCGATCAGGGCATAGTAGCGCGCCTCCTGCTCCGGGTCGTCGAAGCGGCGCGGGTCGATGGCCCCGGCAGTCGCAGGTAGCAGCAGCAGGAAGGCGAGGAAGAGGGCGGAAGGTTTCATCACTTGGTGGTGGTGCTCCTGATCAGGGGGAGGAACTCCCGCTCCCAGTCTTCAGGGGTGAGGGGGCCTATCTGCTTGTAGCGGATCACCCCTTCGGGGTCGATGAGGAAGGTCTCCGGCACGCCGTAGACCCCCCAGTCGATCCCGACCCGGCCGTCGGCATCCACTGCCACCTGGTAGTAGGGATTGCCGAGCTTCTTTAGCCACTGATGGGCCCCCGGGATGGAGTCCTTGTAGTCCAGTCCGATGATGGGCACCCCGGCCTCGCGGGCGAGCCGGATCAGGTAGGGGTGCTCGTCGCGGCAGGCCACGCACCAGGAGGCCCAGACGTTGAGCAGCCAGAACCGCCCCTTCATCTGATCCGGGGAGAAGTGCCTGTCGGGCTCCTTCAGGGTCGGCAGCGAGAAGGCCGGGGCCGGCTTGCCGATCAGCGGCGAAGGGACCCGCCGCGGGTCGAGCCTGAGGCCGTAGGCCAGGAGCACGGCCAGGAGCAGGAACAGGACCAGCGGTGCGGCATAGCGCATCAGGCGGCCTCCACGGCGGCACCGGCGGGGGCGGTACGGCGGCGGGTCAGGCGGTAGTAGCGCCGGTCGGCGGCGCCGATGACCCCGCCGAGGGCCATGAACAGGCCGCCCAGCCAGATCCAGCGCACGAAGGGCTTGTAGTAGATGCGGACGCTCCACGCCCCCTCCTCACCCAGGGGCTGGCCCAGGGCCACGAACAGGTCCCGGGTCAGGCCGGGGTCTATCCCCGCCTCGGTCATCGGCATGGCCGAAGTCCGGTAGGTACGTTTCTCCGGACTGAGGATGGCGATCACCTTGCCATCCTGCAGCACCGAGACCCGGCCGCGGCTGGCCTGGTAGTTGGGCCCCGCCACCGCCTCGATGCCGTCGAACCGGAAGACGAAGCCGCCCAGCGTGAACTGCTCTCCGGGGGCCAGGCGCACGTCCTTCTCCAGGCTGTAGATGGAGGTGAGGGTCACCCCGGTGATGAAGACCCCGACCCCGAGGTGGGCCAGGGTCATGCCCCAGAAGTGGCGGGGTACCTGGGCCAGGGCGCGCAGCCCGCGCCCACGGACCCGCTCGCGGACGCCGCGCAGCGTGCTCAGCGCCACCCACACCGCCAGAAAGACGCCCAGGAAGGCCAGCGGCCTGAACTCGAAACCGGCCAGCCAGGGCAGGAGGGCCGCGGTCCCGATGCTGACGAGGAATTCCGGCCACAGGAGCCGGGCCAGCCGGGCGAGCGAGTCGCGCCGCCAGCGGGACAGCGCCCCGACCCCGAGGAGCAGGGCCAGCGGGGCGGTGAGGGGGACGAAGACGGCATTGAAATAGGGCGGTCCGACCGAGATCTTGCCTACTCCGATGGCGTCCAGGAGCAGGGGATAGAGGGTGCCGAGGAGGATGCTGCCGGCGGCCACCACCAGCAGGACGTTGTTGATCAGCAGGGCGGTCTCGCGGGAGACCAGATCGAACTCGCCGGCGTTGCGGAAGCGCGGCGCCCTGGCCGCGTAGAGCAGCAGCGAACCACCCACCACCAGGGCCAGGAAGACCAGGATGAAGATCCCGCGCTTCGGATCGGTGGCGAAGGCATGCACCGAGGTGAGCACCCCGGAGCGCACCAGGAAGGTGCCCAGCAGACTGAGGGAGAAGGCGAAGATCGACAGCAGCACGGTCCAGGCCTTGAAGGCGCCGCGCTTCTCGGTCACCGCCAGCGAGTGGATCAGGGCGGTCCCAACCAGCCAGGGCATGAAGGAGGCGTTCTCGACCGGGTCCCAGAACCACCAGCCGCCCCAGCCCAGCTCATAGTAGGCCCACCAGCTCCCGAGGGTGATGCCGAGGGTCAGGAAGACCCAGGCGGCGGAGGTCCAGGGCCGGGCCCAGCGGGCCCAGGCGGAATCGAGCCGGCCACCGAGCATGGCGGCGATGGCGAAGGCGAAGGCGACCGAGAATCCCACGTAACCCATGTAGAGCATCGGGGGGTGGATCGCCAGCCCGGGGTCCTGGAGGAGGGGGTTCAGGTCCCTCCCTTCGGGCGGGGCGGGCAGCAGGCGCTCGAAGGGGTTGGAGGTGATCAGCATGAAGAGCAGGAAGCCGACACTCACCAGCCCCATCACGCCCAGCACCCGGGCCCGCATGTCGGCGGGCATGCTGCGGCTGAAGCGGCTGACGGCGAAGGTCCAGAGGGCCAGGGCCAGGGCCCACAGCAGGAGTGAACCCTCGTGCGCGCCCCAGACCGCGGAGATGCGGTAGATCATCGGCAGCTCGGTATTGGAGTTCTGGGCCACGTAGGCGACCGAGAAGTCGCTCTGGACGAAGGACCAGGCGAGGCAGCCGAAGGCCACCGCCAGACAGAGCAGCTGGGCCGACGCGGCGGCGGGGGCCACGGCCATCCAGCCGCGGTTGCGCAGCTGGGCGCCGGCCAGAGGGACTGCGGCCTGGACCAGGGCCACGCAGAGCGCCAGGATGAGGGCGAAATGGCCGAGTTCCGGGATCATGGCTTTGCTCCTCCGTCGCGTTCCGCCTGCTTGAGGCTGCCGGCCACCTCCGGCGGCATGTAGTTCTCGTCGTGCTTGGCCAGCACCTCCTCGGCCACGAAGACCCCGTTCCGGTCGAGCCGGCCCCTGGCGATGATGCCCTGTCCCTCCCGGAACAGATCGGGGAGGATCCCGTCGTACTGCACCGTAACCCGGTGGGCGAAGTCGGTGATCACGAAGCGGGTCCTGAGGCGGTGTTCCGCG
Organism: Gammaproteobacteria bacterium; assembly: GCA_003694425.1. Taxonomy (GTDB): domain Bacteria; phylum Pseudomonadota; class Gammaproteobacteria; order J113; family J113; genus J113. The sequence continues at coordinate 1,457 of RFJX01000240.1, read as the reverse complement.
TGCTCCACGCTGCCCTTTTCCACCATGCCGCCGAGGCGGAAGGCGCGTCCGGCCGGGGCCTTTCCTTCGGCCACCTCGCTCGGGCTGATGAAGTAGAGCAGATTCTCGTCGAAGGCGCGCAGGGCGAGGATCGTGGCGGCGCCGATCCCCGTGACCAGGAAGGTGACGAACAGCAGGGTGCGCTGGCGGCGGGTCACAGCGAGCCCTCCCGCTGCAGCCGGCCACGCAGTTCCCGCACCACCCGGCGGTGACGCTGCCAGGGCAGGACCAGGTTGAGGATCAGGACCAGTGCGGCCAGGCCGTAGCTGGTCCAGACATAGAGGCCGTAGCCGCCCATCTGCAGAAATTCCCTCAAGAGAGTACCTCCCGCACCCAGTTGGTGCGTCGTTCCTCCAGCAACAGTTCGGTCCGCACCCGCAGCAACAGGACCACGAAATAGTAGAAATTGAAGGCCAGCGCCATCAGCAGCAGCGGCAGCAGCATGCTGGGGTCGATCGCCGGCCCCCCGCTGCGGAACACCGTGGCGCCCTGGTGCAGGGTATTCCACCACTCCACCGAGAAGTGGATGATGGGGATGTTGACCACCCCCACCAGCGCCAGGATGGCCGAGGCCCTGGCGGCGTTGCGCCGGTCCTCGATGGCCGCGCGCAGGCCGATATATCCAAGATAGAGAAACAGCAGCAGAAGTTCCGAGGTCAGGCGCGCGTCCCACACCCACCAGGTGCCCCACATCGGCTTGCCCCAGAGGGATCCGGTGACCAGGGCGAGAAAGGTGAAGCCGGCCCCCACCGGCGCGGAGGCCGCGGCCACCGCATCGGCCAGCCGGATCCTCCAGACCAGTCCGATGGCGCCGGCGACGGCCATCACCACATAGGCGAACAGGGACATCCAGGCGGCCGGGACGTGGACATAGATGATGCGCACGCTCTCCCCCTGCTGGTAGTCGGGAGGGGAGGTGAACAGCGCCCCCCAGAGGCCGGACAGGAAGAGCAGCGCCGTGATTGCCGAGAGCCAGGGCAGGAGCCGGCCGGCGAGCCGGTAGAAGTGCGGGGGGGAGGCCATCCGGTGCAGGAAGTCGAGCATCTCCTATCCTCCGGTGCTGATCCGCAGGGCGGCGGCCACCGCCAGCGGGGAGAGGGTCAGGGCCAGGGCCAGCAGGGCGCCGAGGAAGAGCAGTGGTGCCTGCGTCTCCAGTCCCAGGGCGGCATCGCTGACCGCGCTGGCGGCGAAGATCAGTACCGGCACCCACAGCGGCAGGACCAGCAGGGAGAGCAGCAGCCCTCCGCGGCGCAGCCCCACGGTGAGGGCCACGCCGATCCCCCCCACCAGGCTGAGCACCGGCGTCCCCAGCAACAGGCTCGCCAGCAGGGTCCCGAGGGCCTGCTCCGGCAGCTGCAGCAGCAGCGCCAGCAGCGGCGAGAGCAGCAGCAGGGGGAGCCCCGTCACCAGCCAGTGGG
>RFJX01000239.1 GCA_003694425.1 Gammaproteobacteria bacterium | reverse complement strand
GCCCGGGACCCTTCTTCAATCCCGCCCTCGCCCCCAGGGTGGTGCGCCGCTCCGCCCCGCTGGAGCTGAATGTGCGCCCTATCCCGCCCCGGATGCGCGGGGTGCCCTGGCTGCCGGCCAGTGACCTCACCCTGCAGGAGGAATGGGAGGGGATCGGAGGGTCGCTGAAGACCGGTGAGCCGATCAAGCGCCGGATCCAGCTCCTGGCCGCCGGGACCGAGCCGGGACTGGTCCCGGAGCTGCGGATCGAGGCCGACGGCTGGAAGGTCTACCCCGACCGCTCCACCCTCCAGTCGGTAACGGCCGGGAGCAATCTGGTCGCCAGCCGCAGACAGGCCTTCGCCCTGATCCCGACCCGTCCCGGCACCCTCAGCCTGCCCCCGCTGGAGGTGGTCTGGTGGAACACGGTGAGCGGCCGCAGGGAGGTGGCCACCCTCCCCGGCCGTACCTTCCGCGTGACCGGCTCCCCGCTGGGTCCGGCCGCGGGACCGGAGCCGGCGGCGGAAGGCGCAGCGGCAGGGAACCGGCCTGCCGACTCCGGGCGGGAAGAAGGGGTGGTTGAGGGCGGCCGGCCTCCCCTGCTGCCATTGGTGGCCCCGCTGGCGCTCATCGGCCTGCTCGCCTGGTACCTCTGGCGCCGGCGACACCCCGCGGCGGCTGGGGGCCTGCCGCCGCCCGCCTCGCCCGGAAGGGCCCTGAGGCGGCTGCGTAGGGCCTGCCGGGATGGTGATCCGCAGGCCGCCCGGGAGGCGCTGATCGAATGGGGCAGGGCCAGATGGCCCGATCTCGCCCCGGCCTCGCTGGAGGCCATCGCCCGGCGCCTGGGTTCGCCGGCGGGCCGGGAGATCCGGGAGCTGCAGAAGGTGCTCTATGCCGGTGCCGGCACGCGCTGGGAAGGGCGGAAGTTGCTGGAGGCGGTGGTGCAGGCCGGGGAAGAAGGGCCCGCGGCCGCGCCACCGGCGGATGCCCTGCCCCCGCTCTACCGCCTGTAACGAGGACGACCCTTACCCGGAAACCGGCTGGATGGCGGTCCCCGGCTATCGCCCCTCGCGCAGCTGTCCGATGATGGCGAGATAGCGCCGCTCGTTGCGGATGACGGCGAAACCCAGAAAGACAAGGGCCGAAACCGCCAGGAACAGCAGCAACACCGCCAGCGGCAGCAGGATCGCGGCCAGCTCCAGGGTGCCGGGGTCGACCGCGCCCCGCTCCAGCGACCTGACCACGTCCAGGGGGTTGACCAGCCAGGGCGCCTGCAGGGTGAGCCAGGCCAGCAGGGCGCCGAGTGCCAGCAGCAGGATGGCGGCCAGCCGGTTCCAGGAGGAGACGAAGCGGCGCCTTCTGGCGAGATACCGCTCGTCTGCGTCTACGAGCCGTTGCATGATTCTCTCCGCGGGGTCGGGATGGGGTTGTCCTCACCAGTCTGGTCCGGATCCGGACCGGCCGGTGACGAATCGCGTTTCCCGGTCGATCCTTCGGGCGGCGGGCCGGCCTGTCCGGAGGCGACCACTTCCCGGTCGAAGAAGGCTTCGACCTCCGCCAGAGAGCCGGTCCGCGGCATCGGCGGGAGGCTGGCCAGGAAATGGCGGCCATAGGGGCGACTGCCGAGCCGGGGGTCGCACAGGACCAGCAGTCCGCGGTCGGCCGGATCACGGATCAGACGACCGGCGCCCTGCTTGAGCAGGAGCACCGCCTCCGGCAACTGGTGATCCATGAAGGGGTTCCCCCCCTCCCGGCGCAGGAGCTGCAGCCGGGCCTGCAGTACCGGGTCGTCCGGGGCGGCGAAGGGGAGCTTGTCGATGATCACGCAGGAGAGGGCCTCGCCCCGCACATCGACCCCTTCCCAGAAGCTGCTGGTGCCCAGCAACACCGCGTCCCCCAGCTCGCGGAATCGCTGCAGCAGCCGGGGGCGGGGGGCCTCGCCCTGGACCAGAAGGGGCCAGGGCAGGGTATCCCGAAGCAATTCCGCCGCTTCCTGCAGCGCCCGGTGACTGGTGAAGAGGACGAAGGCCCGGCCGCGCGAGAGCGGCAGGACCTCGCGGCAGACCCGTACCACTTCGCGGGTGTAGGCCGGATTGCCCGGATCGACCTTCAGTCCCGGCAGATAGAGCAGGGCCTGGCTGGCATAGTCGAAGGGGCTGTCCCAGCAGGCGGTGTCGGCCCCGTCCAGTCCCAGGCGGCGCTGGAAGTGGTCGAAGCGGCCGCTGACCGCCAGGGTGGCCGAGGTGAAGACCCAGGCACACTGCAGGGAGTCGCGATGGCGGGAGAACTGGGCACCGACCTCCACCGGCGTGCGGTAGAGGTGGAAACCCCGGCGGGTGGTCTCGAACCACTCGACCCATTCCCCCGCTCCATCCTCTGTTTCCCTCGCTTCTCCGGGGGAGGCGAAGCCCTGCAGGAGCTGGCCCTGGAGGGCGGCCCGGCGGGCACAGGCCTCCAGGTTCTCGCCCCGCTCGGCATGGGCCTTCAGGGCCTGGTCGAGCGCGCCGAGTGCCTCCCCCAGGGCGCGGAGGGCAGACGCCGTCTCCCCGCGGCCGGCCTCGTCCGCCCAGGTGCCGCGCCGCGGCTCGGCCCCGAGGCTGAGGCGAAAGGCACGCAGGGCACCCACCAGACCGTCGCCCAGCGCGTCCAGCAACAGCAGCTCCGGGGCCTCGGCGATCCGTGCCAGACGGACGTCCCGGGCCAGCTCTTCCAGTTGCCTGCTGCCCAGGGCCTGGCCGAAGAACCGGGGCGCAATCTCCGGCAGCAGGTGGGCCTCGTCGAAGATCACCGCCTCCGCCCCCGGCAGGACCTCGCCGAATCCGGTCTCGCGCAGGGCCATGTCGGCCAGGAAGAGGTGGTGATTGACCACCAGGAGTTCGGCCTTTGCCGCATCCTGCCGGGCCCGGCGCAGGTGGCAGTCCTCGAAGCGGGGG